>DMNR01000445.1:3425-16836 GCA_003452655.1 Actinomycetota bacterium
TCGTCCTGTTCGGCCTGGTCGGGGCGAAGCACACGGTCGGGGTGGTTGCGTTCGGCGTCCAAGAGGGCGGCGGGCAGGTGCATCCGCACGGCTGCTTCCACGCCCCAGGTCGACCACGTTGACGACTGCCGGTGGAGCGCATCGAACACCCGGCTGATCGCCTGATCGACGTCTACACCGTCGGCGCCAACGTGTTCGCGTGGCGCCAGGGTGTGACCAAGGATGCCGTCGCCGTCGAAACCAGCTTGGGCCATCTCCGCTTCCCACCCGGCCCGCAGCTCGTCGGGGTGGGGTGCGGGCCCGTCGGGTTTGGGCGCCCGGGTACGCAGCCGGACACCCTGCATCATGCGGTGATAGGTGCGACCCGAATGAAGAGCCCTGCCTCGACCCTCCGGGCTCCCGACCTCGTCGCGCACCGCAGAGGCGATGTCCGCGGCACGTTTGGACCACAGGCTCCGGAGCTCGGCGGGGATCCCGACGATCTCCCGGGCGGCGCCGGTGGGTGCCGACCACTCGACCCCGAGTCGGTCGGTCAGCTCCGATTCGAGCGCTGCCAGGTAGCGGGCGTTGCCTACCGCCGATGATGCGTAGATGGCCTGGCCGTCCAGCGCCCGCCATTTCTCGTCGCCCTCGATGCGTCCTTTGTTCAGCACGGCGCAATGGGTGTGGAGTTGCGGGTCGCCCGACCGGCTGGTGCGGTGCTGCCAGCGAGACACGATCAGCCCCTCGACGCGCTCGTGGTTCACCCCGTTTCGGCCGGTTCGTGTCCACGCAGCTTCGCGTTCGATCCAGTCGATGACCGAGGTGATCGCAGCATCATGGGCGGCCTCAACTGCGCTCATGACCTCGCTGTCACCGATCGCCCAAAGGGCCGACACCGACTTTGGCGGACTGAAGGTGAGGTCGTATGCGGCGCAGGGCCGGCGCGATCCCCGCATGGCCTCCTCCTTGCGAATCGTCGCGACCTTCTCGGCGGTCGGCTCGGCCAGTCCACGAATCCGGTCCTCGGCCCGCTCGGTCCAGGTCTTGTAGGTCGCCCACCGGGCACCCATCTGGACGCCCTCGGGTGTTTCGCCTCGGCCGTAGAGGGCCTCCATGGCGTCGCTTTCGGGGTCGATCTCGCCGACCAATCCGAGTTTCTCGGCCTCGGCCCCGGTCCAGCGGCCGCACCGCTCACCCTTGCCGCCGTAGTACTCCATCGAGTCCTTGGTGACGCCTTTGGACAGGTACTCGTGACCAGCGCCTGCCCCGATCTTGCCGATCGACAGCATCTCAAGCCGTCTTCGCAGAGGTGTGTTCGGGTGCCACTGATGGCGAACATACACACCGGGTTTGCCCGTTCATCGAAAGATGCAAGTGTCTGTAGTACTGGGTAGTAGGGGGTGGGGTTGGTTGGCGGGCGGGCTGGTCCATGTGGCACGTGCTGCGGATGTGCGGGGGTGGTGATGCTGCTGGCCGGTCAGGCAGATGGGGCCGGGTCGGTGTCCCGGGTGGTGCGCTGAGGTTGACGATGCTGGCTGACCTGGGACTGGGCCGCAGCTGCAAGGTTGCTGGCTGCGCGGCTGGCGGTGGGCCGGGCGTTTGCGATTGTGGGCAACGCCCCACCCGACTCTTATGGGGCTTGTCCACACGAGCTGGCGACCGGCAACGCGGTTGTCCCCATCCCGGCGATGCACCACCGGGGCGATACCCCATCTAGGTCGTGACGCTGGCGGGTTGTGGGCAACCGCCTCGGCTCGGGGGCGAACGGTTCCACCATTCGGTTCAGGGCACGGGCTGCAAGGCCTCGTCGCCACCCCCAGGACCATTCACACTCGTGCCGGGTAGCAACGGCACCGTGGTCCGACGGTCGGGCCGGAGCGGAGATGAGGCAATGGCCAAAAGGCGGACCGAGTTGGAAGCCCGGCTGCTCGAAGAGCACGAGCGCGTGCTCACCGTGGTGCAACGTTGGCAGTCCGAGCAGCAAGCGGTGGACGAGGTCCGCGCCTCGCTGGCGGACGCGGAGGCACGACTGGACAAGGCCGTACTCGAGGGTGCCGACCTAGGTGACCGATCCATGGTGGCGCGCCTGCTAGATGTCCCGGAGGCTCAAGTCCGGAAAGCAATCGCGGCGGCCCGGCGTTCGGTGAAGCAACGATCCGCAGATGGCCAGTCCGGTAATGCGGAACCGCCATCACCTTCCAGACCGGACCCCGCAGGGGACGCCAGTGGCTCGAGCAATGTTGCCCTGGCCGCTACGAATGACGCGGAGGAGCCGACTTCACCCAAACATCGCGTCGTCAGTTAGCGCCATCGATGGCAAGTGTGTGCCGACTGCCCTGATCAAGCACGTCGGTGCGCACAGCTGCTAACCAAGCGATGAGGGTTGTGTGGTGCAACGGAATTGGACGCTCCCACGATAGTTCGCATGACAAGGCGGTGATCTTGGGGGCTTGTGGTACGGAGGGAAGCGAGTGACCTCCGGATCTGGACCAACCGGAGGGGCTCAGCTCATAGTTCCGGACCTCGGTTGTCGACGAGTGAGCAACGTCATGAGCGTCTCCGGCACCCCAGGGGGACGCATCACGCCCGTATCTCAGCCGGGGATTCGACGATAGGTGAGCGCTCCTCGGCTGCCGCAAAGCGATAGGTGCAGACCGTTATTCGGAGAAGGGCGCGAGACTGCTCACTCCGGCGACGACGAGGGCGTCTACTACGCGCTGCCACTCGGGGAGCAGGCCGGCGTCGTCCGCCTGGGTACGAGTTCTGATCAGCCACGGGGACAGAAGGAAGGTGCTGTTCGCTATTGGGTTGGGGTCCGGGAGCAACAACGCCTCAATCCAGGGCAGCCCGATTCGAACCTGGTCGTCGAGTGCAATTGAGCCGAGGAAGCTGACGAGGTGATCGACGCATTCCGGCAGACCGGTTGCGGCAGGAAGCCACCGTTCGACGGCGGGCGCCAACACCAACGGGTCCCACCACACGATCGGGTCGTTACGCAGCTCGGCGTACAGGTATCCGACTTCAATAGCGGCGTTCGGCACGAGCGAAGCCAGCGTGTCGTCCCCGCGCCACCCGCCGTCGAACGGCCTGTGACCCGACTCATGCAAGGCGATGACGTGGGGAACTACCTCCGGCCATAGCCGGCTCGCCGTCGCAGCGCGATCTGGGTGCTCCTCTGCCGCGGCCGACAGAGACCGGAGGAAGCTCCCGAGCAGCCTGGTGCTGTCAGCGAATGCAGTGATGTGCTTGAAGACCGGGGCATCGTCACCCATGGCAGCAATGGTCAGGAGCGCACGAGCCGCTACTAATGCGTGAGTACTGCGACTGTCCATGTCCTCCTCATACGAAAGAAGTGAGCGGCGGTGCGCAGCGAGGACCACGTCGAGCAGCTTTCGCGCCCGCACCGAGATGCAGGCTCCGGCCATCGACGCTGGCGCAAATGCCCGAATCGCTGGGTCAAGGCGCAGAGGATTGATCTTGTGGTCAGCAGTATCGGCGAGCGTTTGCTCCACGGGATCCGCGAGGATGGCCAAGTTGTGACGCTGGGACTTGTCATTCCAATCGCCGAGTACGCTGTCGCGCATCGACTCGATCGCAATGTCGAGAGCGATTTGATGATGGCACTGACCCTGCTCGACGCACGGCACGCGCCAGACGTGATCGAGGCCCCGGGCCAGATGCAATCGAACCTCGTGTGCGGCAGCATTGGCAAAGAGAGCGCCGCCCCCGATGGCACGATCGAAGGTCGTCGATCCATCGGTGCCATCGACTTCTACACGCACTGCCTCGGCATGCGGAAGCAGTAGCAACGGTAGGACGCGTGCGGCACTCCGGTTTGCGCCCTGCTCGAAGTAGGATTCCTCGAATTCAAGTTGCTGTGGCGATCCTTCAGCGACCTGAAGCACCGTGTCCGCAGCGAACCCCAAGAGCTCGTTTGGCACCTCCACGCTGCGCAATAGTCTCGCCTCCAGCGCCCTGGCGGAGACAGCCGCGGGTACATCCCACGGATCGCTGACCCCGATCGCGGGCGGACACTCAAGCAGCTCGCGCGCTGTCATGAGATCGACCGCAAGGTCTTTGGCGTCAAACCGATCCGGCTGCCCACGCATAGGCTCGATGCAGTAGCGGCCCGTGAGCCGCATAGACGCTTGTGAGCGCTCCAACTCCTCAGTGTCCGGCCTCATCGCCTCCACAATCTCAGCGGGCGGCTCGCTCTCAATTCGCAGCCCATTGTCAGTCCGCTCTGCCCGATACGTGTCGCGATCCAAAACACTGGCCCACGCCCGTATCGGCAACAGCTGCTGCTCAATGTCGGCGCCGGTGAGAGCGCCAATGCCTGAACCCTCGTCCTC
The DNA here is from genome assembly GCA_003452655.1 of Actinomycetota bacterium. GTDB lineage: Bacteria > Actinomycetota > Actinomycetes > S36-B12 > UBA10799 > UBA10799. Next base: position 7,760 of record DMNR01000445.1, read on the forward strand.
AGCCGCGGCCTCGATCTGGCGACGAGCAGTCGCAACTAAATTCTCACCCACGCCCCGTAGCTCAGCAGCCCGTTCATCGTCCGAGTTCACAACGAGAAACCCCGCTGCCTCGCGAAGCGACCAAGACCGCCGCTCGAATGCAACGATCCTCTCGGATGATGCAGCGAGCATGCTGTTCTCGCTAGCAACGCGGTCGAACTCTCTGAACCACGCAACTGGCTCGACCAGGTACGGATCGAGCAGGCGGTCCGCCTTCTCGATGTGGCGCACAAGCAATCCAACTACTAACCCGAGCATCGCCAGGTTCTCGCAACCGTCAAGCAGGATCGGCACGATGTCTGCGAGTGGAATGTCGGCCCCGATGATCTGATCGCATCGCTGCTCTAGGGCTTGCAAGGCACTCATACACGGGTATGGCCCGACGCCCGTTCCGCGGTACCAGCGCCATACATTCCCGTCGCCGACGTAGCTGCGCTGCGTGCCACTGACGCGCAGCTCGGTGCGGTATGCGTCGAGGTTGGGGTCTTTGCCGACTCGACCGGATGAATCGAGGTCCGTCAGCGTGCGAGCACGTACCAAGGCAGCGTGGTTGAGCATGCGATTCAGGACGACAACACCGTTGCTCAAGTCGGTTCGGAACAACGCCAAGAAGGGCCCGCGATACGCCGCAGAGAGCGGTGCAACGCCGAGACGCGGGTCGTGACGCCGGATGCCATCCTCACGGGACAAGGAGCCGGCCGTCTCCTCATCGAGGTAGTAGGCCTCTGTCAGCTCGGCAAGAAAACCGCGGCGGTACTCTGCAAGCGCGTGTCCTGCGAAAGGCTCTTCCACCGCTGGCGCCAGCCGCGATGGAGCGGCCTGCGCCAACCGGCGAAGGATGGTCTCGCCATCGGAGCTGAGATCCGGCCCCAAGGTCGCGAGCAACTCGACAACAATCTCATCTGTGATTTCTCGCGGAATCTCAGTTCGCTCACGCCGGCGGCGGCCGTAGCCGATCCCTGTGAACAGTGAGCCGTACGTCTCATTCAACTCTCGACTGTCTTCGACCTCTTCGGGCGTTCGATCCGCTCGTGCCTTCGCTGCAGTCGCACGCTGTTCGCCAAGACCAACGTCCGCAGCATCACATGCCGCGACAAGACGGTCGCAAAGGCGCGCTCGAAGTGGATCACCGGCCGGTGTTCCAGCAACGACGAGTGCCCTCAGCCAGCCGAGGAGCACGTCCTTGATATGTTCACCGGACCACCACGGCGTCTCGTCATCAAGCAGGAGACCAATCAGCGGTTCGACGGCGAGGATGCGAACGAGTCCCGATTTGTCGCGCAGCCGTTGAGAGACAATGCGGCAGAGCCGCTTCAGGCCCTCGCCCTCCCCGCCGCACAGCTCTGGCCACGCATCGGCTAGTACCGGCCCCGGGTCGCCCATAGTCAGCAATGCCTCACCGGGCACGTCTCGCCATCTTTCGCCGTGCCCGGCCTGGGCGAGCGCGTCGAAGGCCGACTGAAACCGGGTGAACCTGCCTACTAGTGGATTCGAGACGGTGGCTGGTGCTCCAAGCAGCTCCTGACACGCGAGGCGCGCCGCTCCGAGCGCCCAGCGCGGCACGCCCGCGTCCTCAAGTTTGGCGCCAAGATCGCCGCTGAGCAGCAGACGCGCGACTGCGTACCGGCGGACCTCATCGTGGGCGAATTCGGGGCGGACTTGGAAGGGGTCATCCACTGCCCTCCGCAACAGCCCGTCGTGCCGGAGTCCCTCAAGCGCAGTTGGATCGATCGCTTCGACTACACCGAGCGGATCACCACCCAACAGGTGGAGGTCCGCGAGTCGCAGCATCGCGGTACTGCGAGCTCCCGGCGTGCCGCGGTCCGATTGTTCGTTTCGGCGAACCAGACCTTCCCACACTTGCCTCATCGCATCGGCGTCGCTCAGAGGAATTCCTGAGATGCCGCTGCGAACTAGCAGGTCAATGACCACGGGCCGCCGCAGCAGCTCGCGCGAGTGTGCGTTCGCCGCAAGGTTGGATAGTTCGTCGAACTCGGCGACAACTTCGTCGACCTGCGAGTCGGTCAGCTCGGCGACCAAGAATTCGACGACATCGACGCCAAACCGAGCGGCGAGCGCATCACGGACGACTTCCTTCTGGTCGGCTGCGCTCACGGCGACGACGCCGATGTCCGCGTCGTGTGCCGCGTCGATGAGGTAGCGGAGGTGTTCGCCTCTGCCCTCGGCCACCGCGTCGGCACCGTCGATCACGAGCAGTCGTCGTGGCGCGCTCAATTCTGTGAGTAGAGCTGCAAGCGGGGATCCAAGCATGTTCGCGAACTCGAGCGTTGTTCCGGGTAGGTGACGTAGGTTGATGCAGATGACCTGTGCGGCATCGAGGTCCGCGGCAGCAGAAGCCCCAGTGGAGCCGAGGACAAGGGCGCTCTTGCCGACTCCCGAGTCGCCGTGCGCGACCACCGCGGTGCCAGTCTTGGCCAGGGAGAGCAACCCGGCTGCGATTTCGCCGCGATCGATATGCAGGCTGTGTGTGCCGTCGCTCGACGTGATGGTGTCGCTTGTCGACGAGCGCGCTTGCTTGTTGAGGTGGTCGAGCGCCTTCCAACCCTGCTCATGACGGCGGACTTTCGTGTCGAGCGCCACGTGAGCGTCGCGCCGGAGCAGAGCGAGATCGATGGTGGCGGCTCTCGGCGCGTAATCGGCCGCCAGAGCGACAAGTCGGTCTCGTAGCCGCGCCGCGCCTTCGAGGTCGCGACCTCGCGCTACTGCTACGAGGGAGTTCAGGCTGTTCGCCCAATCCGTCTCATCCGGCGATTCGAGTCTTGGCATGAGGACGGTGAGTCGCGATAAGAGTTCCCATGTGCGGTGCTGCACGAGCGCATCGTCGGGGTCGGTGATCTGAAGGCCGATTAGTGCGGCTTTGACGAGACCTTCGACTTGGTCGAGACGACCACGCAAAGCCACGGAGTGCTTTTGCGGAGTGCGCACGAGTTCGAAGAAGCCCGAGGCTGCCATCTGGAGCGCAGCAATCTGGGCAAGTTCGGAGAGCTGCTGCGCGTGATCCTGCGTGCCAGCGACGACGAGGGCGAACCGCTTGGCGGGTCCGTCGGTCGGCGCATTTGCCACGTCACGTACGAAGTCGCCAATGAGCTTCTTGGTCGGCAGGTCGCTCTGCACAATGTTAGGCGATCGGCGCACGCCGATCGCGAGGACAAGTGAAGGCTCAGTTTCGTCGTTGCGCGAGGCGCTCACGACAAGGTCGTCGACCGCATGCTCAGGCGCCTGCTGGAATGCGACACTGATAGCGCGGCGCCCATCCCCAAGTTCGCTAGCAGCATCACCGAGGAGGAGGCGCGTTAGGTAGCCTGCTGCGACCTTCCGCTCGAAGGTGACCCCACCGCCGCCCGTGGAGTACGGGCTAACGCCCGGCGGTGGCGACTCGTCGATTGCTTGTGGCAAGTCGCTGGAGACGCTCGTCTGGTAGCTCTCGGGTTCCGTCATCGCCTCACCCTTCGTCGGCCTACCTCACCATCGTGTCTCATTGTGGTTGCTTCGCTCGTCCTCGTCCCTCCCGGATACGCACGCCAGCGGGTTCGCTTAGCGGTATCGGGATGCTTGGAGTCTCCCGACAGTCCAACCTGGCGACAGTAGGGACCGATGAAACGCCACTGTGCGTCCTACAGCGACGGAGATCAGTTCCCAGGGTTCGCGCCCGACTGGCCAGCGGAGCGCGCCTCCCCGCTGAGCGGAATGCATCCACTGATGCCAGTATTCCCGATCGATCACTTGCCGCACGACTGATGGCGGAATCCGCACAGTTATGAACATGCAGTTCCGGCGCCAGGTTGGGAAATGCACTCGGTATCGGCCCATACTGTGCACCCGATATTGGCCCGCTGGCCGGTACTCGGGAGTCGCCGGTTCAGAGTCCCGTTTCAACCGTGAAATTGTTCTGACGCTGGCACTGTCTCCGCTCCAGAGGCGCGTCCTTTCCGGCGTGAGTACGCCAGCATCGTCCCGAGCACGGAATCACGCGGTTTCGCCCGCCCATAGGGCCGAACTACCCTCGCAGTCAGCGGTTTCCGGGGAGGGACTACGACCGGCATGCCGGTGCAACAGCAACCGGATGAAGTGCTCGAGCCCTCTCCAGCGATGGCGTCGAAGACGGAGCGGCACATCGACTCCGCAGTACAGGGCAGGAGAGCCGTTCGTGATCACTGGTGAATTGAAGTCGAAGATCGACGCGGTCTGGAACGATTTCTGGTCGGGCGGGATCTCCAACCCGCTGGAGGTGTTGGAACAGCTCACCTACCTGCTGTTCATCAAGGGCCTCGACGAGCGCCAGACGCTGGCAGAGCACAAGGCCAACCGCACCGGTGAGCCCATCGAGTCGCCGATCTTCCCAGGCGGCGGATACTCGCCCGACGACCTGACCCCCGGCCTCCCCTATACCGACCTCCGCTGGAGCCACTTCAAGAACCTGGGCGACCCCAAGGAGATGTACGAGGTCGTCGACAAGTACGTCTTCCCCTTCCTCCACCAGCGGGCCGAGAACAGCTCCCACGCCAAACACATGGCCGGCGCCAGGCTCACCATTCCCACCCCGGCGCTCCTCAAGAAGGCTGTCGACGGGCTCGATGCGATCCCGATGGGCGACCAGGACACCAAGGGCGACGTGTACGAGTACATGCTGTCCAAGATCGCCACGTCCGGGCAGAACGGTCAGTTCCGCACGCCCCGCCACATCATCGAGCTGATGGTGAAGATGACCGATCCCCAGCCGGGCGACACCATCTGCGATCCGGCCAGCGGCACCTGCGGATTTCTCGTGGCCGCCGCCGAACACGTTCGCACCGAGTACCCGGGCACCCTCACCGACCCGAAGCTGTCAAAGCACTTCAATGAGAAGATGTTCAACGGCTACGACTTCGACAACACCATGCTGCGCATCGGGTCGATGAACATGCAGCTCCACGGCGTCCAGAGCCCCAACATCACGTACCAGGACTCCCTCGCCGAGGAACACTCCGCCGACATCGAGGCCTACAACCTCATCCTCGCCAACCCGCCGTTCGCCGGATCACTTGATTACGAGAGCACCGCCAAAGACCTGTTGCAGGTGGTGAAGACCAAGAAGACCGAGTTGCTGTTCCTCGCCTTGTTCCTCCGACTTCTCAAGCCCGGCGGCCGGGCGGCGGTGATCGTGCCCGACGGTGTGCTGTTCGGCTCCACCAAGGCTCACAAAGAACTGCGCCGAATGCTTGTGGAGGACCAGAAGCTCGACGGCATTGTGTCGCTGCCCTCCGGCGTGTTCAAACCGTACGCAGGTGTGTCTACCGCCCTCTTGTTGTTCACCAAGACCAACTCGGGCGGCACCGACCACGTCTGGTTCTACGACCTCCAAGCCGACGGCCGCAGCCTCGATGACAAACGCACCCCATTGCTCGACGACGACAAGCTCAGCGCCGACGCCAAGCTCACCGATGACGAGCACGCCAAGAACAACCTGCCCGACGCCCTCGCTCGCTGGGCGGACCGTGACGGTGGCGAATCCGACCGTGCCCGCACCGCCCAGTCGTTCTGCGTACCCAAGGCGGACATTGCCAGCAACGACTACGACCTCTCCATCAACCGGTACAGAGAGATCGTCTACGACGAGATCGAGTACCCCGCCCCTGCTGAGATCCTCGACGAGCTCTCCGAACTCGAAACCGAGATCCAGCAAGGCGTCGAAGACCTCAAGGCCATGCTCGGATGAACACCATGATAGTGGAGGTCGCTCTAGCAGACGTGGCCTCCTTCTTGAACGGCGGTACTCCCAGTCGATCGAATCCGGAATACTTCGAGGGCACGATCCCTTGGATCACCGGCGCCGACATCTTGGCCGATTCAAGCATCGTTTCGAACGCTCGTTCTCACATCACCAGGGAGGCGATAGCGCGCAGTGCAGCAAATCTCGTCCCAGCCGGAACGGTCCTGCTTGTGACCCGTACTGGTGTGGGGAAGGCTGCGATTGCTGGAGTTGACTTGGCCTACAGCCAGGACATCACAGCGATAGTGCACGACGAGGACAAGATTACGCCCGCTTATCTTCTTAGATGCTTGAAGTACATGGCACCCCGCTTCAAGGCCCTGGCACAGGGCGCCACAATCCAAGGCATCACTCGGGAAGTCGTTGAAGAGACATTGATTCCGCTGCCGCCTATTGAGGAGCAGCGGCGGATTGCGGCGGTGCTGGAGGCGGCCGATGCGCTCCGAGCCAAACGCCGTCAGGCCATCGTCAAGCTCGACTCGCTCACCCAAGCCATCTTCATCGACATGTTCGGTGATCCCATCTCGAACGAGCGTCGTTGGCCAGAATTTCAGCTCAGTGAGATCTGTACCAAGATCCAGATCGGTCCCTTCGGGTCCCTGCTGCATAAGAGTGACTACGTCGAGGGCGGCGTCCCGCTGGTGAATCCGATGCACCTGATCGATGGTCAGATCCAGCCTCAGCCCGATCAAACCGTCGGTAAAGACAAGTACGCCAAACTTCAGCAGTATCAGCTGGAACGTGGGGACGTCGTGATGGCCCGACGGGGCGAGATGGGTCGGGTAGCGATCGTCGATGCGAAGGCCGACGGCTATCTGTGCGGCTCTGGCTCGCTCTACTTCCGCCCGGACACAGAACAGGTCATCCCTGAGTTCTTGGCCGCCGCTCTGTCGAGCCCCCGCGGGCGCCGAGAGCTGGAGAACTCCTCCTTGGGAGTAACAATGCCGAACTTGAACAGCACGATCGTTGAACAGTTCGAGCTTGGCCTGCCGCCCATCGCACTGCAGCGGTCGTTCTCGACCGCCCTGCAAGAGCGCTCCCGCATGCACCAATTGCAGTGGGACCAGTCAGGGGTTCTCGACGCACTGTTCGGTTCGTTGCAGCAGCGGGCGTTCCGGGGCGAACTGTGACCGGATCGCAGTTCTCCTTCCTTGAGGCGGAGTTTGGCGAGCAGTTCGAGGCGGCCGAACGGGCGGAACGGTACGCACTGGCCGATCCGGGGACGGCGATCATCCATGCCCGGCGGGCGTTGGAGTCGGGGGTCAAGTGGGTGTACGCCCACGATCGGTCGCTGGTTCGGCCGTACGACTCGACGCTGAACACCTTGCTGAACGAGCCTGCGTTCAAAGCACTGGCTAACGGGCGTGTGAACAACGTTGCCAAGAAGATTCAGCTGGCGGGCAACAAGGCTGTTCACGAGGCGAAGCCTCCGGCGAAGTTGGAAGCGGTGGAGGTGGTGTCGTCACTGTTTCACTTCTGTCTGTGGCTGGCGGTCACCTACGGGCGCGATGCCAAGCCGGACCCGGGACTGACGTTCAACCCGCACGGGTTGATGGATCACGGCAAGGCCGAGAAGGCGTCGCTCGCCGAGCGCCAGGAGTTAGAGGAGCAGCTCGGGCGCGAGGCGGAAGCTGCCGAGTTGGAGCGGCAGCGTGTTGCTGAGCTGACGCAGACGGTCGAGGAGTTGGAGGCCGAGCGGCAGGCGTTGCTCGCCGAGGTGGCGGCGGCGAAGAAGGCGGCTGAGGCGATCCCGGCGCGGGCGCATGACTGGTCGGAGTACGAGACCCGGAAGTACAAGATCGACGCGCTGCTCCGTGAGGCGGGCTGGCGGCTGACCGACGTGCGGGACCGCGAGTTTGAGGTGCGCGGCATGCCCTCGCCCTCGGGCATCGGCAAGGTCGACTACGTGCTGTGGGGCGATGACGGGTTGCCGTTGGCGGTGGTGGAGGCGAAGAAGGCGATGGGCTCGCCGCCGGAAGGGCAACAGCAGGCCAAGCTGTATGCCGACTGTCTGGAGGAGCGGTTCGAGCAGCGTCCGGTGATCTACTACTCCAACGGCTACGAGCATTGGTTGTGGGACGACACTCAAGCGCCACCTCGGAGCGTGCAGGGGTTCCACACGAAGGACGAACTCGCGCTGATGGTTCAGCGGCGGGGGTCGCAGCAGCCACTCGCTTCGGTGGATATTGATCAGGAGATCGTCGGGCGTCCCTACCAAGTGCGGGCGATCCGGGCGGTCACCGAGCACTTCGAGGTCGACAAACAGCGTCGGGCGTTGGTGGTGATGGCCACCGGGGCGGGCAAGACCCGCACGGTGGTTGCGCTGACCGACCTGTTGATGCGGGCCAACCTCGTGAAACGGGTGCTGTTTCTAGCCGATCGGCAGGAGTTGGTGAAGCAGGCGGTCAACGCGTTCAAGACGCACCTGCCCGACTCGGCACCGGTCAACCTGCTGACCGAGAGCAACGTCGACGGCCGGGTCTACGTGTCGACCTACCAGACGATGGTGGGCAAGATCGACGAGATCCGCCCTGATGGCACCCGCCGGTTTGGGGTGGGCCACTTCGATCTGGTGATCATCGACGAGGCGCACCGGTCGGTGTATCGCAAGTACCGGGGCATCTTCGACTACTTCGATTCGCTGCTGGTGGGGCTCACCGCCACACCGAAGGACGAGGTGGACAAGAACACCTACGGCCTCTTCAACCTGGAGACCGGGGTGCCCACCGACGCCTACTCGTTGGAAGACGCCATCGCCGACGGGTACCTGGTGCCGCCCCGAGCGGTGTCGGCTGCGACGAAGTTCCTCCGAGAGGGTGTCCGCTACAACGACCTACCCGAGGACGAACGCGGCGAGTGGGACGACTTCGACTGGGGCGAGGACGAGGACGGCAACCCGCTGGACCCCCCCGACGAGGTGGGCGCCGCCGAGCTCAACAAGTTTCTATTCAACACCGACACCGTGGACAAGGTGCTCGAACAGTTGATGACCGAGGGCATCAGGGTGGCGGGCGGCGACCGGCTGGGCAAGACAATCATCTTCGCCAAGAACCAGCGACACGCCGACTTCATCTACGACCGGTTCATCGCCAACTACCCACACCTCGACAACGGCAACTTCGCCCGAGTGATCACCCACAGCGTGAAATACTCCGGGGACTTGATCGACGACTTCAAGGTGAAGGAGAAGTCGCCCCACATCGCCATCTCGGTCGACATGATGGACACCGGGATCGACGTGCCAGAGTGCGTCAACCTGGTGTTCTTC
>DMNR01000445.1:17059-23098 GCA_003452655.1 Actinomycetota bacterium
GGCGCCGCCGCTGAGCGAGCAGATCTTCACCGTCCGGCTAGAGCTGATCCAAACTTTCGATGAGATCCAGGCCCACGGCGACGAGCGGGCCGAGGTGGCCGGCGTGCTGCGGGAGGCGATCGCTTCGATGAACCCGGACAACTTCCTCGTGCGCCCCCACCTGGAGCTGGTTGAGCGGTTCGCCGATGGCAAGGCTTGGGAGTCGATGTCGGTTGTCGATCTGGCGGCACTAGGTGACCGGGTGGCGAAGCTGCCCACCGGGCTGGACCCTGAAGGTGAGGAGGCCAAGCGCTTCGACGTGCTGGTGCTGAACACCCAGTTGAGTGTGTTGCGTGGCGAACCGTTCGAACGGGAGCGGCGCAAGGTCATGGCGATCGCCGGTGCGCTGGAGGACATGCCGACGATCCCGGCGATCGCCACCCAGTTGGAGCTGATCCAGGATCTTCAGGCTGACGAGTGGTGGGAGAACGTCAGCTACCCGATGTTGGAGGAGGCCCGCCGCAAGCTGCGTGGGTTGGTGCATCTGATCGAGCGGTCAAAGAAGGGCGTGATCTACTCGGACTTCGTCGACGAGCTGGGCGTGTCGGTTGAGATCGAACTCCCCGGCGCTGGCGGTGCCGTCGCTGGCAACGAGTTTGTGCAGTTCCGCAAGAAGGCCGAGCACTTCCTGAAAGAGAACCTGGGCGAGGGCGTGGTGGCCAAGGTGCGATCCGGCCAGCCGCTGAGCGGCGCCGACATCGCCGAGCTACAACGCATCCTGGTGGCCGCCGGGATCGGCGGCGACGAAACGTTCGAGGAGGCCAGCGAGAAGGCCGGCAGCTTCGGCCGATTCATCCGCTCCATCGTCGGCCTCGACCGAGCCGCCGCCAAGGCGGTCTTCGCCCAATTCTTGGATGACAAGCGCTACGCCAAGAACCAGATCCAATTCGTCAACCTCATCATCGACGAGCTGACCGAGCGAGGCGTGGTTGATGCGTCCCGGGTATACGAGGCGCCTTACGACATGTTGGCACCGTCGGGGCCGGAGAAGATCTTCGTCGAAGCCGACATCGACCGGATCTTCAAACTGATCGACGATCTCAATCGGGTGTCCAACTAGAGCCGACAATTAGCCCACCAGGCTGCAGACGCCGGCCTGAAAGCTGCGATCCGACGGATGTTCCAAGACGCCGGCTGGCAACGCTCATCCGTGTTAGCGCCGAGAGAAACCTCCTCGCCGACACCCAGCGCCAGCACCTGACCGCTGAGTTGTTCCGCACGAACTATGCTTAACCCGACCCCGAAGGTGTTCGGGCCCTCCGGCCAGTGCTGATGGAGCCCGAACGGATCTCATCAGCAGTCGCAGAGAAGCTCGGAAGCCGCCGAGAACGGCCTCCTCGCCCCGACTACATTGAGCCCAATGGGTTTGGCATTTAGTCTGGCTGAGGCGCTCAATATTGGCTGGGATCTCGCTGCTGGCGGGGGCGCTGCCAGTATTAGGGACAAGTTGGCCGAGGTAGGGTTTCGCCGCGCGGTCGTCGTCGAACTAATGCAATCAGGATTCAAAGTCTATCCAAGTTCAACTCGACGCGTTATCGCTTCGAAAGAGTTCACCGACTGGCTCAGCGCCGGTGGCACTAGCCCGCTTGATGAACACCTTAACGACGAACAACTCGTCATGTTGGGGGTATCGAACGAAACAACCGCTGCCGAATTGGGCGAAGCAATCGGCCGAGCGCTCGCGGCAGTGGCTTTTGATCTTGCGGACCCTGTCCAGACTGAGACATTTCGCCGGATCGGAGACCTTGATGAGCCTGCACTCGGGACCTTCAATTACGCCAAGGACACCTGGGAGTTCCTGACGGACGGCACGCATGCGGGGTTCGGCGTGTTCCCGGTCCGCTGGAATGAACGGCCCGTCACGAACTTCTTCACAGGTCGCCGCAATGACCTGGAGGCTATCGAGACTGCGATCGGACGTAGCTCCACGACTGTTGTCACCCAGCTGGTTTGGGGCCTGGGTGGGGTCGGCAAGACGCAACTCCTAGCAAAGTTTTCGTCTGTGCATCGCGACGCATTTGATCTGCTTGCGTGGTTTGATGCCTCAAAAGAGATCTCGCCCCAGCTCATTGGGTTGGCCCATCAGGTCGGGATCATCGGTGCCGACAAGGACTTGGCAGGGTTGATGCTGGCTTGGCTGAGATCGACGAATCGGCAGTGTTTGGTGATCCTCGACAACGTTGAGGAGCCGGCCATTTTGGCCGGGTTTCAATCGACCGACACCGTTCGCTTGATTGCGACGACACGGTTGAGCACCCTCGGCGGCTACGGAGAAATGCTCAAACTGGGGGTGTTCACCCGCCACGAAGTAAGGAGGTACCTCCAGTCGCGTACCACCATGACCGCCTCGGATGCAGAGAGGGTTGGAGTGGCGTTGGGGAATCTTCCCCTCGCGTTGGCGCACGCCGCGGCGTACTGCTCCACGAACGGAACGACTGCCGACGGGTACCTCAGCCTCCTCGAGGGGTTGCCCTCCCCGGAATTTTATTCCGACAATCTTGACGAATTCTATCTCCGAGTTGTTTACGAAACGTGGAACACCTCGATCCAGCACGTCAGCGCTCTGGCAGTCCGAATGCTGGAGGTGGCCGCATGGTTGCACCCGGACGCCATCCCGGTGGAGGCCTTCTACAGCCTCGTAGGCAACACCAGAGCCGGCGAGGCCGACGTCGACGCCCGGCATCACGAATCTAGGGCATTGCGGCAAGCGGGCGGTGAGCTCGCTACCTGGTCGCTCGCAGAATGGACTGTTGAATTCGAGCTTGTGGTTCACCGACTTGTTCAGCGAGTTGTTCGTGACACCAAGGCAAGCCAGGAGGCCCGCCGTCATGCCGTCGGGTTCGTTGTCGAAGCAACCCAATTCGATGTCCAACAACGAGGGTCGTGGACGCTGGCGCAAAAGATTGCCCCACACCTCTCCGCTCTCATGGAGTGTCCATGCGCCATTGATGATGCGGGAGCAGAGCTAGTGGAGGCCAGCAACCGTTGCCTCCAGGCGTTCCATTATGGGGGGCGACCAACAGAGTCAGTGCGACTCGCCAATACCGCCTCTACCTACGCCGAACACGTCTTGGGCGGCGGACACCCGTCCACGCTGGTGGCTTGGGGCAATCTCGCGGCAAGTTACTTGTCGGCAGGTCGTACCGATGAGGCCATCGCCCTGGGCGAGCGGGTCGCAAACCAGTCCCATGCGCTGCTGGGTGCCGGGCACTCCTCCACACTGGTCGCTTGGGGGAACCTCGCGTTGAGCTACCAGAAGGCGGGACGCATCAACGAAGCAATCACCATCGACGAGCGGATTACCAAACAATCCGAGGAGCTTCTAGGCGCCGAGCACTCCGACACGCTGACCCGGTGGGGGAACCTCGCATTGAGCTACAGGACGGCGGGACGCACCAACGAAGCAATCACCATCGACGAGCGGATTACCAAACAATCCGAGGAGCTTCTAGGTGCAGAACACTCCGCGACACTGACCCGGCGTTCGAACCTCGCATCGAGCTACCGGACAGCGGGACGAACCAACGAAGCAGTCACCATCGGTGAGTGGGTCGCAAACCGATCCGAAGAGCTGCTGGGCGCCGAGCACCCCTCCACACTGCTCGCTTGGGGGAACCTCGCGTTGAGCTACCAGCAAGCGGGACGCATCAACGAAGCCATCACCCTAGGCGAGCAAGTCACCAAACAATCCGAAAGACTCCTTGGCTCCGAGCACCCAACCACCTTGGCCGCATGGTCCATTCTCGCATCTAGCTACCCAGAGGCAGGCCGCAACGAGGAAGCAATCATCATCAGCGAGCGAATCACCAAACAATCCGAGAAGCTCCTAGGCGCCAAACACCCCGACACACTGACCCGGCGGTCAAACCTCGCATCGAGCTACCGGACAGCGGGACGCACCAACGAAGCAATCACCATCGACGAGCGAATCACCAAACAATCCGACGAGCTCTTAGGCGCCAAGCACCCGGAAACGCTCGCTAAATGGGTGAATCTCGCTTCGAGCTACCGGACAGCGGGACGCATCAACGAAGCCATCACCCTAGGCGAGCAAGTCACCAAACAATCCGAAGAATTCCTAGGCGCTAATCACCCGACCACGCTAGTCGCTTGGGGAAACCTCGCATTGAGCTACCGTGCGGTTGGACGCACCGACGAAGCTATGGCTCTCTTGAAGCTGACAGCTGCAAGCATGGATGACCAAGGCAACTCGGATACTCAAACACGAACGCTGGCTCGCATGAAGGAGCGTATTGCGGAGTGGCAAAGGCAAGACAGCTGACCGCTCCGGACCTTCGGAGGGATCGAGATTCGTGGAACTCTTCGGCCCGTCACGCACGGAGACGGTCGGCTCATCGTGGATCCACCTATAGGGCCGATTCGACCAGCCGATAATTTCCAGTAGTAAAGTCCCTGAATAAGGTGACCAACACTAGTCGATTGGCTTGCCATAGAAACGCCGAAAGCACAATAGGCAAAGAGAACGGTTTCAGGACATCCGATGCCAAATCCTCCGCGACACGCCGCGACGTTGAGGGGGCCACAGCTCCGTCGCTAGGGAAGGCCCAGAGGCCCCGCGCATCGCTGTTGCTACTACAACTAGCCCAGATGTACCGACTTCCGATCACGGGGAGCCGGCAACTCGGCCGGGCCGTTGTTGGAGGCGTGGCTGAGCGCCCTCAGGAACACAGTCTCGGTCTCTGCCGATCACATTCAGTGATCCGCAATTGGCAACGAAATTCGCCATAGAGCAGCGTCAACCCTCGGCCTTGCAATCACAGGCGCCAGGTGTCGTGGGCCAGTTCGTGAACACCAGGGCTGTTGCCAGACACGATCTCAGCCAGTTGCTCTGCGGCAGGCGCACACCCGTTCGCTACAAGCTGAGGGGGCTGGAAGGGTCAGCGCTGAGCGCATCGAGTAACGCCGGCACCTGGGGGTGAGTCGGATTGCGGTGAGCGGCCCACAAGCAGAACGTGAGCTGGGCCGCCTCGGTGCGGAGCATGAACGAGGTCTCCCCGATAGTGCTCCTGCCTTGGCACAGCAGGAGATCGTCCTCGAGGAGCTGAGCAGCGTCGATCGCGTGCCATCCCCAGCTGAGGACCTGTGTCCACGAGCGCATGATTACCTCGTGGCTGGTGGTGGTCGCCTCGATGTGCTCGCCCTGGTCCCATCCGGCGCCGTATCGCCACCACACAACACCGGCAGTGACGGTGAGGGCCCGATGTCCGGGCGGGAGCGCTACCGCGGTGGCAACCGCCGGGTAGTCGCCGTCTCTGATCGATTGGATCAGCTGGGCGGTATCCATAGTTGGAGGGTACCCGGCGACACTGACAGTCACGGTGTGCCGGTGATGGCGCGAACCACGGCCGCCCGCCTTGCGTCCGCAGGGATGAACAGGTCGGGCCGGTCGGGCAACACGATGTGCTCGCCCCATCGGGTGAGGTCCAGGTCCCATGCTGTTCGTCCCCTGAGTGACGCGAGGCGCTCGGCGTTTGCGACCGCACTGCCGGCCACGCGGTGCGACCAACCGTTGAGGCTCATGGTCCTGGCGACAACCTCACCTTCCAACCCTTCACGGCGGGCGTAGCCGATGTGTTGGGTGAGGTGGCAGGTGCGACAGAGCGGGACGACCGCAGAGAGAACTTGGCGTTTGGCGGCGAGGTCGAAGGTCCAAACTTCGTGTGTCTCCCACGTGCGCCACCTACCGGCCAGGGTGACCTCCTCGCACCACGCGCAGGCGCCCCCTGTGGTTCGTCCTGCAGCGCGTCTGAGGCGCTGCCACCCGTCCGGTTCGATGACTGTCCGTAGCGATGATCCGTAAGTCGACCTGGGGAGCATCGACGGTTGAATGACCACGCTGGTCAGTGACCGTTGGAGCTGAACCCTGTCTGCCAGGGTGGAGTGAGACACCGACGGGTAACCGTTATCTGACCTGACAGGGCGAGAACCGGATCATTGAATCATGACCACAACGACTGCGACTACAACCAGGAACGCCAG
>DMNR01000077.1 GCA_003452655.1 Actinomycetota bacterium
TTGCAGCATCACGGCCAGCCAGGCCGGTGACGACAACTACAACGCGGCCACCGATGTCACCCAAACCTTCGCGATTGGTAAGGCTGATCAGACGATCACGTTCACCCAGCCCGCCGACGTCACGTTTGGTGTCAGTTCTGTGTCTCTGGATGCCACAGCATCGTCTGGGCTCACGGTCAGCTTCGTCAGCAACGACACCTCCGTCTGCACCGTGGTCGGATCCGCGGCCACAATTGTTGGGGCAGGGGCCTGCAGCATCACCGCGAGCCAGGCAGGCAGCGATAACTACAACCCGGCCCCCGACATCACCCGGACATTTGCCGCGGGGCAGTCGGCTCAGACCACCACGTTCGAGCTGCCGTCGCGCTACTCGGTAGAGGCAGGCACTATGCCTCTGACCGCAACCGCAACGTCCGGCCTAACCGTCACCTTCACATCACAGACGCCGAGTGTGTGTGCAGTGTCAGGTGCAACGGCGCAGCTCCTGACGTCCGGAATCTGCACGATCACGGCGGAGCAGGCGGGCAATGCCAACTTCTCGGCCGCCCCGCCGGTCGATTCGTCAGCCTCGATCGAGCCGCTGCCACCGCAGCTCGTTGACCTCTGTTCGCCCGGCGGTTCATGCGCCGACGCTGATCTCGCTGGTATTGATCTCGCAGGCGTGGACATGGCGGGCATTGACTTTGCCGGTGCCAACTTTGTGGGTGCGAACCTGACGGGCGCCAATTTCACGGGCGCGAACCTCACCGGCGCCAACTTCACCGGCGTCGCCGCACAGTCGGTTGTCCTCAAGAGTGCGAACCTGACGGGCGCCAATTTCACAGGTGTGGACCTCACTGGCATATCGCTCAAGAAGGCAGTGATCTTGAACACCGACTTCACGGGGGCCAATCTCCGTGGTGTCGACTTCACGAAGGTCAAGTACGTCAGCACCACTCGCGGCGATTCGCGTCTGACACTGCGCAGGGTTACGTTCACCAACGCCAACTTGCGGGACACAAAGTTCGCGTGGATGAAACTGGCAGACGTCAATTTCACAGGCGCGGATCTGCGCAAGGCGAAGATGAAGGGTGTCATTGTCAGTGGAGGTTCTGGCGTGCGCGCAAACCTCCGCTCCGTCGACCTTTCGTATGCGACCTTGAAGAACACCGACTACTCGCAGGCAGACTTCACCCGCGCGAATCTCCGCCACGCGCGATTCCTCAACGTCAAGCTCGCGGGTGCGACGCTATACAAGGCAAAACTTGGGGGAACAAAGTTCCGTAAGACCAGCCTCAAGCTCACGATTCGTGGGCCAGGCGGTCGGGCGGCGTCAACAGTCACCCCTGCACCGCAGGCGCCGGTCTCACCGCAGCCGACCAAACCGGTGATCCCGAAGTCGCAAGATTCGCCGTCGACAACTCCGCCGCAGTCGGCGCCGACTGAGTCTGCCTCGCCGCAGCCGACCGAAAATGGGTCGGATAGCCCGGGCGATTGAACGCGAACCACCATTCAATCTCCGGCGCTTCGATGATCCACAAAAGGCTTCCGCTCACGTCCTAGTCTCCGTCCGTCACAATGGACGCGTGACTCGCGACATCGTGCTCCTCGGAAGCACTGGCTCCATCGGCACGCAAGCGTTGGACATCATTTCCAGAAATCCCGAACGCTTCCGCGTCGTTGCGTTGGCGGCAGGTGGCTCGGACCTCAAGGCGCTTGCCGGGCAGGCGCTGGACACTGGCGCAGAAGTCGTCGGGGTTGCAGACCCTGACGCGGCGATCGCGCTCGCTTTGACGATCGACCAAGAGGCCCGCCACCGAGGGCTGCGACCAGGTGAATTTGTGATCCCCCAGGTCTTGGCAGGACCGACCGTGGCCACTGACATTGCGGGAATGGAATGCGACGTCGTACTCAACGGTATGACCGGTTCGGTCGGACTCAAGCCCACCTTGGCTGCCCTCAACAGTGGCGCGATTCTTGCGCTGGCCAACAAGGAGTCACTCGTGGTCGGCGGGAAGGTCGTTACCTCGGCTGCCAGGCCTGGGCAAATCGTTCCCGTTGATTCGGAGCATTCAGCACTTGCCCAGGCACTGCGTGCGGGTAAAGAAGCTGAGGTTGCGCGGTTGGTGTTGACGGCATCAGGTGGACCTTTCCGAGGCTGGACGAGTGATCAACTCGCAGACGTGACGCCGTCACAGGCACTCGCACACCCCACTTGGAAGATGGGGCCAGTCGTCACGATCAACTCGGCGACCTTGGTGAACAAGGGACTCGAGGTGATTGAGGCCCATCTGCTCTTCGGTTTCGACTACGCAAAGATCGCCACAGTCGTTCACCCACAATCCATCGTGCACTCAATGGTTGAGTTCGTCGATGGGTCGACAATTACTCAGGCAAGTCCGCCGGACATGCGGATGCCGATATCCCTTGGTTTGGGTTGGCCTGACCGAGTGCCCGGCGCCGCCTCGGCCTGCGATTGGTCGCAAGCTGCGACGTGGGAGTTCTACCCGCTTGATGAGGCAGCTTTCCCCGCCGTTCGAATAGCCCGTGAAGTAGGTGCACTCGCTGGAACGGCACCCGCGGTCTTCAACGCGGCAAACGAAGAATGCGTCGCTGCATTCCTCGACGGAAGCCTGGCTTTCCCGGGCATCCTGTCGACAGTCGAGCGGGTTGTGGCGCATCATGTGGAGGGGACGGCCGCAGGCGAGGGATCGGACTTCGTCTCAGATGAGCAACTCACGGTTGACGCAGTGCTAGCTGCGGAGGCTTGGGCGCGCCCCGCCGCGCGCGAACTGATCGGAGGTTAGACCGGATGCTTCAAGTCATCGGAATTGTCGCCTTCGTTCTCGCGATCCTGTTTTCGATCGCTTGGCACGAACTTGGTCATTTCATTCCGGCAAAGAAGTTCGGCGTGAAGGTCACCCAATACATGATCGGCTTCGGACCCTCGCTGTGGTCGAAGAAGAAGGGTGAGACGGAGTACGGGCTCAAGGCGATTCCTTTCGGCGGCTATATCCGAATGATTGGAATGTTCCCGCCTGGACCGGACGGGAAAGTCCGGGCATCATCGACCGGTCGGCTGACCGCGATGATTGAAGACGCCCGCAACCAGGCGCAGGAGGAAGTACTTACGCCTGAGGATGAGAAGCGCACGTTCTATCGCCTCAGCGTTCCCAAGAAATTGGTCGTCATGATGGGCGGCCCAGTGATGAACCTGATCCTGGCCTTCATCCTCTTCACAATCGTCCTTGTTGGTTTCGGAACCCCGGCCACCACCTTGTCAGTTTCCGAAGTCACCGCTTGCACGCCAGCCGTAAGCGCCGGGCAGATCACTGTCGGTTGTGCGCCAGGCTCAGTTCCGAGTCCGGCAGCGGGTGCGGGATTGAAGTCAGGCGATGTGATCACAAGCTATAACGGGACTGCCATGAATTCATGGCAACAGTTCTCTGAGGCAATCCGACAGAGTCCGGCGGGCCCGGCAACGATCGGCATCACTCGCGATGGTCAGTCGGCGAGCCTCAGTACGACTATCCAGGTCGTTGAACGCCCCGTCGTCGTGGACGGCCAGCCGACCAAAGATCTAGCACCGCAGGGGTTCCTCGGGATGAGCCCCGAGGTGGTCCTTGAGCCACAACCCGTCACGGCTGTTCCGGGTCAGATGTGGGATCTGTCGATTCGCACGGCGCAGGCCCTCATCGCGATTCCGTCAAAGATCATCGGCGTGGGACAAGCGGCATTCGGTGGCGAAGAACGTGACCCCAATGGGCCGATCGGGGTCGTTGGTGTGACGCGCATCAGTGGCGATGTGGCAGCTGCCGAAGCTCCCGCGAACTTCAAGATCGTGCAGTTCCTCGGGATGGTCGCATCACTGAACCTGTTCCTGTTCTTGTTCAACCTGATTCCACTGTTGCCACTTGATGGTGGTCACGTTGCGGGTGCGCTATGGGAGGGGGCTCGTCGGCAGATTGCCCGCTTCCGGCATCGTCCCGATCCGGGGCCGGTTGACGTTGCTCGTGCGCTGCCAGTGGCTTACGCGGTGGCATTCTTGCTCATCGGGATGAGTGCACTCCTGCTCTACGCGGACCTCGTCAATCCCGTCAAGATTGGCTAACCGCGCCACTTGCGACCTGGCCGATGGAGCAATGCTCCGTGTTACGTCTCCCCGAATAGGGGCATACTTGGGGCATGAGCGTTGCACTGGGCATGCCCCAGCCGCCCCCGCCTGTATTGGCACCTCGGCGTAAGTCGCGCCAACTATTGCTGCGGCACCCCACCCACCCGGTCCTAGTCGGCGGTGACGCGCCCATCAGTGTCCAGTCGATGTGCACGACAGTGACCGCGGATGTCAACTCAACCCTGCAGCAAATCGCGGCCTTGACGGCGACGGGTTGCCAGGTCGTGCGAGTTGCTGTTCCGAGCCAGGATGACGCTGAGGCGCTCGGGCAGATTGCCAAGAAGTCCGGCATCCCGGTGATTGCCGATATCCACTTCCAGCCGAAGTACATATTCGCTGCGATCGAGGCAGGCTGCGCAGCAGTCCGAGTCAATCCCGGCAACATCAAGGAGTTCGACGGTCGCGTCGGCGAGATTGCTCGAGCAGCAAAGGACTCCGGAACCCCTATTCGCATCGGCGTTAATGCTGGTTCGCTTGATAAGCGGATTATGGAGAAGTACGGAAAGGCGACGCCGGAAGCTTTGGTCGAGTCCGCTCTGTGGGAGTGCTCGTTGTTTGAAGAGCACGACTTCCGCGACATCAAGATTTCAGTGAAGCACCACGATCCGGTGGTCATGGTCCGTGCGTACGAGTTGTTGGCCGAAAAATGCGACTACCCACTGCACCTTGGGGTAACCGAGGCCGGTCCGGCATTCCAAGGCACAGTGAAATCCGCAGTGGCATTTGGCGCGCTGCTCAGCAAAGGAATCGGCGACACGATCCGAGTCTCACTCTCCGCGCCGCCCGAAGAAGAAGTGAAGGTCGGCCTTCAGATTCTCGAGTCGCTCAACCTGCGCGAACGTGGCTTAGAGATCGTCTCTTGCCCGTCGTGTGGGCGGGCCCAAGTTGACGTCTACACACTCGCCGAGCAAGTGACTGCCGGGTTGGAGGGTCTGGATGTTCCCCTTCGCGTCGCAGTCATGGGATGCGTTGTGAACGGTCCAGGCGAGGCGCGCGACGCCGATCTCGGCGTTGCCTCCGGAAACGGGAAAGGCCAGATCTTCGTGAAGGGCGAGGTCATCAAGACTGTGCCCGAGGCGCAGATTGTGGAGACCCTGATCGAAGAGGCCATGCGTCTCGCCGAGGCGATGCCTGGCGGCGACGGTGCGAGCGAAGATGCTTCCGGACCAACCGTCACCGTCAGCTGACGGCCCAGCGGAATCCTTTCGCGAACTCGGTGTTGGTGATCTTCCTGCGCTGATTGAACTGCTCGACCGTGATCGTGACGCGCACTGTGTGGTTGCAGAGCGTGTGGTGGCGGCGCAACTCGACCCATTGGGCTCCGGCGGGCCAACCTGGGGCTGGTTCTCGGCGGGCGCGTTGCGCTCAGCGTTGTTCATCGGACCAAACGTCATCTTGATCGAAACGACGCCGGCGGCGCGCGTGGAGTTCGCGAGCAAGTTGGCACAGGTCGGGAGGCGATCATCGGCGATCGTCGGTTATCGGGAGGAGGTTCTCGACCTCTGGCAGCGCCTGGCACCGACCTGGGGGCCATGCCGAGAACTTCGTGACGATCAGCCGTTGATGGTCTGTATTCAGGATCCGGAAGCAGAATCTTTGGAGGGCGTTCGCCGTCTCGGGATCGAGGATCTTGACGTATTCATGCCAGCGGCGATTGACATGTTCACCGAAGAAGTAGGCGTCTCTCCTGTCGCCGGTGGCAGGGGACCTGGTTACCGAGCACGGGTCGCGCAGTCGATCTCACAAGGCCGGGTATACGGACGAATAGACCGTGGTGAAGTGATCTTCAAGGCGGAAATTGGTGCTGTTGGTCGGGGGAGCGCGCAGCTGCAAGGAGTCTGGATTACGCCTCGTTTGCGCGGTAGCGGATTGTCGACGAGTGCTTTGTCAGCAGTAGTGAAAGTTGCGCGGGCAGAGCATGCGCCCCGAATCAGCTTGTACGCCAACCACCACAACGAGCCTGCCCTGCGAGCCTACGAAAGGGTTGGATTCCGCCAGATCGGCACATTTGCGACCGTTCTCTTC
>DMNR01000437.1 GCA_003452655.1 Actinomycetota bacterium
CGGAAACTACGATCGCTGTGCGTTCGAATCCGATGGCCGTGGCTCGTTCCGGCCGTTGGATGGCGCGAATCCGCACATCGGCAGTGTCGGCAGCGTCGAGCAGGTTGCCGAGACGCGGTTGGAAATGGTGGCAGCGCGCGAGGTGCGGGGGGCCGTCATACGTGCCATTCGAGATGCGCACCCCTACGAAGAACCGGCCTTCGACGTGGTCGAACTCGCAGATATGCCAGGGGAGATGGGGCTCGGCCGGATCGGGGAACTCGCCGCGCCGATGTCGCTGGCGGCATTCGCCTCTGTCGCCGCGTCGGAACTCCCTGTTGCCGAGTCCGGGGTTCGGATCGCCGGTGACCTCGACCGAATCGTCGAACGGGTCGCGGTGTGTGGCGGTTCTGGGGATTCGCTGCTCGCGGCCGCGAATTCACTGGGGGCCGATGTCTACCTCACCTCGGACCTCAAGCACCACGTGGTCAGCGAACATCTCGCCGACGGTGGCTGCGCTGTCATCGACGTTGCGCACTACGCAAGTGAGTTCCCATGGTGTCGCGCAACGGCGCAGAGGCTGGAACGTACGTTTGAAACGAGCAGCGATACCGTTTGCGTCAAGGTCAGCGGAATAGTGACCGACCCGTGGTCACAACACTTGAGGAGTCAGTCCTGAAAGCTACGCCCGAGAACCAATCAATCTTGCTGGACCTGCAGGCCGTCGACACCCGCTTGGATCAGCTAGCTCATCAAGAGGCGACCCTCCCGCAGACCGCCCAGCTTGCCGAATTGACCGAACGCCTGGCGGAGTTGAATACCGATGCCGTCAACGCGTCCACCGAACTGTCGGACCTGAGTCAAGACGTTCGCAAGGCTGAGGACGAAGTCGAGCAGGTTCGTAAGCGCACCACCCGTGACCAAGAGCTCCTCGATTCCGGCTCGATCACCTCCGGCAAGCAGCTCGAGGAGATCCAACACGAGATCACGTCACTGCTTCGGCGCGCATCGGAACTTGAGGATGCCCAGCTCGAAGTGA
Organism: Actinomycetota bacterium; assembly: GCA_003452655.1. Lineage (GTDB taxonomy): Bacteria > Actinomycetota > Actinomycetes > S36-B12 > UBA10799 > UBA10799. The sequence continues at coordinate 1,019 of DMNR01000437.1, forward strand.
TGGAGCGCGCCGAGAGCGTGCAGTCTCGAGTGGATGACATCACGGGGAAGATCAGCGAGGTTCAGCAAGAACACGCCAAGGTCAGTGCCGGTCGCGAAGTTGCCATGGCTCAGATTGCCGTGGACCGAGCGGACCTTGACTCGCAGCGGGTGGGCCTTGCCTCTCGGGTTCCACCCGACCTGTTGGCCCTCTACGACAAGCTGCGCGACACCTTGGGCGGGGTCGGCGCGGCGCCACTTCGGGGCAGCCGGTGCGAAGGCTGCCACATGCAATTGCCTCCGACGGATCTCAAGGCGATCGTGGAGGCTGAGCCTGATGAGGTTGTGCGATGCGAAGAGTGTCGGCGGATCCTGATCCGAACGGCGAATTCCTGATGTCGCGTCAATATGTCATCGAGGCAGACGGGGGGTCGCGAGGCAACCCCGGCCCAGCCGCGTACGGAACGGTCGTGCGTGATGCCAACGATGGCCGCATTGTTGCTGAGGCGGCCGGATATCTCGGCGAGACGACCAACAACGTTGCCGAATACAACGGCCTCGTTACTGGGTTGCAGATTGTTGCTCGCCTCGACCCCGAGGCTCACGTCGAAGCGCGCCTGGATTCCAAGCTCGTCGTAGAACAGATGAGCGGGCGATGGAAGATCAAACACCCAGACATGCGGCAGTTGGCACTGCAAGCAAGGGACGCGTTTCCCGCGCACCAAGTCACGTACACCTGGGTTCCCCGTGAGCAGAACAAGCTTGCTGATGCATTAGTCAACGAGAGCCTTGATGCGATAGCTGTGGGTTCCGATGGTGAGATCGAGCGCCTTTACTAAGGCCAATTTTGGTCGTGCGATCCAGTTTCTCGAACTCTTAGCCCGAGTGGGTTAACACCTGGGTTTTCGCGTTGCCTGTAGCAGCAATCCGCGATTCACTTATCTCGTTCACCAAAGAAACCGGTGGGCGAGAGTGTTGCGAGGCTACCGACGCAATAGTCGTTGATCCAACTCAACGCAAGCGACCGGCCAGCTGGAGACATCATCGCCTGACTGCATGCGCCGCGGTCCGGAATCAGCAAGTGAACACCCTGGAAAGTCCGAAGACGACAATGCGAAAGCAACGTCAAAACGGTCTAACCAGAAACTCGGGTTAGGAACGCTTAACTGAGAAGTTAGGTAGAACTAATCGGAGATGTCTTGGATCAAATTCAAGACGAGGCCGCGTGAGTGCCCCGTTAAGAAATGATCTAAGCGACTCAAAAGTAGGGTTCGGTGCCGTTGAGAAACGTCACGGTTCACCTCGGAAGGGCCCCTCCGCTGTGGCGGAGGGGCCCTTCACTTGTGCCAGGCAAGTCGGATCCTCCCTGCGCGCACTCCGGCAGACCCCTAGACTGGCCGCGGACGAGTCGATCGGGTGATCGCGGTTCGTGGTGCTTAGGTGCTCGCGGATCGAGGAAAGTCCGGACTCCACAGGGCAAGGTGGTGGGTAACGCCCACCCGGG
>DMNR01000360.1:0-1378 GCA_003452655.1 Actinomycetota bacterium
CTTCGCGCGATAGATCTTTACTAGCTTCTCAGCCTCGATTGCGTTGCCCATCTGGAGACAATAGTGCCCGCCCACAGGGCTGGAGAACAGGGCATGGCCAGTCCGGTCGGACCGGCGTGGAATCTACGAAGCGTCATACGGGGCTAGCTGCGATCAACGATCAGCGGCGGGATTTGCAACGGCAAAGTGCGTCTCCTGCCAACCGCCCCAGCCATTTGGATACCGCGTCACATTCGTCACTCGACCCGTGCCGCCAGACTGGATCAGCCAGCCATCGGCGAGGAAGAGCTGCGCGTGGCCGGCCTGCCCGCCACTTGAAGCCATGTCCCCGCTCTTCCACATGATGTTGATATCGCCAGCCTTGTGGGCGTTGCCGATCGGCTTGATGAAGTCGGGTGCTGAGGCATACGCGGGTGTCCAAGGAAGTCCAAGGAATCCGGCATTGCGAGCGCCCCAGTAGTAGGCCTTCGCCACAAAAGTCGCGCAATTGAAGGAGCCGAAGTTCTCGACGTCGATCGGGACGCCACCGGAGTTGTAGGGCTCGCCGAGGTGGTTGAACGCCCAGACGATTGCTGCGGCCGCAGCTGGTGAGCGGGCTTGCTTCACGGACATCTCGCAGAGCTTCTTGGCACCGATTTCGGCTGACCCGCCCATCAACGAACCAGCGGGCACCTTCTTTGGGCAGGTGGTGGAGGTGGTTGGGGTGGCCTCGAAGTCCGGCGATATCCCCATCACTTCGTTGAGTTCCTTGAGCACGGACTTCCCGCGGTCTTCGGCGGATCGCATCGTCGCCTCAGCGGATGTCCGAGCATCGTCCTGCTTCTTACGCAGATCCTGAACGTGTTGCAGGACTGCGTTGTCAGCCTGAATCTGAGCGGCTTGTGTTCGGCCCACCACGTCGAGCAACGCCTTGGATTGTGCGAGTGCATCCATGCCCTCGGACTGCATCACGGTCGACAATGCGCCGAGATTGTCCGCGTCAGCCTGGCCGATGTAAGCCTCGCGCGCGAACCGTTGGATCCGCAGTGTCGCTGCATCGACGGCCGCCTGCTGCGCGTTGATTTCGATCGACAGGGCGGCCATCGTCTTGGTCGCCTTGACCTGTGTCTTGTGGGCCTTCTCGAACTCGGTCTGGGCATCGGTCAGCCGTGCGAGCAGTCCGGCAGCTTGCGGCTGTTGCATCCAGTCGGCGTGGCTCGAGGTGATGTCGGTTGCTGGTGTGGGCGCTGGTTCGCTCGGCGTCACGGCTTGGGAAGCGGGGCCCGATGCGATCATGAGCAGGCTGAACAGTCCGCACGCTGCCGTTCGCCCCAGAATCCCCATCCCTAGTACCTCGGCTGGTCCGCCTGCGATCTTTAGCCCATCTGGGGTACAGATT
>DMNR01000360.1:1633-8367 GCA_003452655.1 Actinomycetota bacterium
CCTCGGGCTTTCCTCCGCTGTGATCGCCAATCCGGTGTTTGACCGTTCGGTGTCACCTACACCGTGGTCAATGGACGTGCTAGTGCTCACCAGTGTGTTGGCAGGTGCGTTGACAGCGACCTACGTGCGGAGTCCGGCAGTGCCGACCGAAGAGAATGAGCTACCTGCACGCGGCGGAATGATTGGTTCCGCCCTCGCTTACCTAGCAATCGGCTGTCCCGCCTGCAACAAACTGATTCTCCTCGCTGTGGGCTCCACGGGGGCAATCGAACTATTCGCCCCGATTCAGCCTTTTCTCGCCGCTATTGGATTGGCTGTCTTGGCCTATGCCCTGTACGTGCGCCTCCGAGGGGAAGCCACGTGTGCGTGGAAGCCGCCCCTCGACGCGATCGCTGATGGGGATCCGAGAAGCGATTCACACCCAGAACTCGTCGAACGAAAGGGAAGTTGAAGTGACTACGAAAATGAACCGTGTAGTAGGCGTGGCTGCCGCTGCGGTCTTGGCGACCGGAGCACTTCTCTCACTGACAGCATGCGGTACGAACTCCACCGCACAGTCGGCGCCGACAACGAGCACGAGTCAGCAGGCGGCAAACGCTGTTGTGCTGGATGTTCGGACGCCGGCGGAATATTCCAGCGGGCATCTTGAGGGCGCCCAGAACGTCGACTTTTCATCATCAAATTTTCGGAATTCGGTGAGCACATTGCCAAAGTCGGGTAGCTACATCGTCTACTGCCGCAGCGGCAACAGATCTGCCGCTGCCACCGGGGTTATGCAGGAACTCGGATTCACTAATGTGACTGATGCGGGAGGTATGGAGGCGGCAGCCCAAGAAACTGGATTGCCGGTGGTCACTGGTTGAGCCTGGTGCCCGCACCCGGGCAGCTTCGCTCTCCTCAGACTCCGTACGTGCGACGAAGCAGATCCACGAGTTCGTTCCTGCCCTCATTCTCGTTCACTTCGCCAACTCGGATCTGCTCCTCCACTGCCTCGGTTTGCACTGCCATCGCATGATCTGACAACACTTCCGAGAGCCAGTGGGAGAAGTCGTGGCGCTGTGCGTGATGGGTGATGGATTGATGGGGAACCGTGTCGAGCAGATCGCGGAACTGCCGTAGGTTGCGCGCAATTGCCACCACGTGGTCACGGTCATCGAGGAAGTAGAAGCGATGGTGGTCCGGGATTGCACCGTCGGTGTAGCGATGCCAATGGCGGTGGTGTTCCGTCACTCGAGACGCAATATGGAACGGGCCGGAACCACCAAGCGACGCAGACTGTGCGAGATACGCATCGCCCCGACCAACCGAAAGCGCCTCCGCCTGGATGTCTGCTGCATCGCGACCGGATACATGCGAAAGCAGGGCAAAGGCGCGGCCGTCACCGTCGGGAATGGGGCCAACGGCGACGACAGCGTCCATCTTCGTCAACGATGCCTGGTCAATCAGCTCAGGCTTATGCGTTGCCAGGCACATACCCCATCGACCGGTCTCGGCATTCCCACCAAATAGCGCAGAATTTGCCCGCAGGTCCAGAATGTTTGCCTGCGCTTCGTCGGCAACGATCCAATGCGGAAGTCCGCAGCGAGATCGCGAATCATCGACAGCCTCCGCGAGTGACTCCAGATACCCGTGGCGCGCATCGGGGTGCATGGGAGAAAGGTCGAGTACCACGCTCATAAAGCGTTGTGAGAACCGAGCGGCGACCCTGCGAGGACTCGGGGAACCGTTCGCGACTTGAATGACCACGACCCCGCGCAGCGCACCGAGACCCTGATGATCACCTTCAGGGTCGACGACCAACAAGCAGTAGCCCAATGAGATGAGGCGCTCAGCGCACAGTCCCGCGAGGTGGCTCTTGCCGTTGCCCGGCGCCCCAAAGATGAGCATGTTGATCTGGGAGCTTGGAACTCTCGCGGGCGCATTGTTCGGCCCGGTACCAATGCGGAGTTGGCGCCTGCGAGAGTGCACGGGCGCGGATGCCGAGGTGAAGAGGTCGTCAATCAACTCGGTGACTGCCGAAGCACCTGGCTCAGGAGCGACCCGATCCGCGAATGCCAACAGTGTCGGCACGGAGTTCGCGACGGCGACGCCTGCTTCACAGGTGTCAAGGAGTGCCCGATCGTTTTCGGCATCGCCCAGGCCAACAGTGGAGTGGCGAGATACCCCGAGATCACCGAGCGCCTCGTAGAGGCCGGTGGCCTTGTTGATTCCCGAGGGCAGGACCATGAGCTCTGACCGGTTAAACACAAGTTGGCAGTCCAGTCCCCGGCCGTGGATCTCTTCCAGAATGATCCGCCGGTCGAAGGCACTGCCGGCTAGCAGAACATCCCCTGCCCGGACGTCGATTCCGCGTGCCGTCACACCCTCCGCTAACTCAGGCCCCACGGGGTCGGCCAACAACCTGACTCCGCGTGGAGTCCAAAGAACGCAGCCGTTCTCCGCGACGATTGCATCAACGTGATCTTCGACGTCTGGAAACGCGTCTCGCAGTTCCGACAGGATGCGTCCGGTTACAAGAACCATGAGCCCACCGCGGCTGCGCATGGAGGCAATGGCGGACAGGATGCGGTCGTCGGGGCGTTGACCGTGCTCGCTCAACGTGCCATCAAAGTCCGCCGCTAGCGCTCGGAAGAAGCCGACCATTGGCAACCACCGCCTGCCCCTGTGAAACCGTGAAGAACCCCCTACACGGCTAGCTTCACCGTACGCCGATTGGAAGCGAAATGGCAGGTCCCTGAGACCAGTTGACGCACTGCCGCGGAAAGTCGCACTGCCGCGTTAACCGGCTGTCCGTGTCAGGTGTGGCAGGTTAGGGGCATGTCCGCGTTCGGGAAGTCGAGAGCATGTGCCTATCCAGTCGGGGCGTCGCTGTGCGCGACGGTTTTCTTCTTCGCCGTTCCGACCGCAGCAGCGAACGCTGCCGTCTCCGCAGATTTCGGCAACCCCAGTGCTTTCCCAACAGAGACCAATCCGGTTTCTGTCGCCCTCGGCGACCTCAACGGTGACGGCGACCTCGATATGGTGGCGGCGAATGTAGGAACGAACAACGTCAGCGTTCTCCTCGGTGTGGGCAATGGGTCGTTCGGCGCGAAGGTCGATTTTGCGACGGGGTCGGCACCGAAAGGAGTCGCGCTGGGCGACATGAACAGCGACGGTGATCTGGACATCGTTACCGCCAATGCCCAATCCAACAATGTCAGTGTGCTGTTGGGCACGGGCAGTGGAAGCTTCGGCGCTCCGCAGAACTTCGCCACAGCGCGGAACCCGGAGGCGGTCGTGGTGGCAGACCTCAACGGCGACGGGGACCTCGATATCAGTGCGGTCGGCAAGTACACCGTGGGGTATGGCGGGTCCAGCAAGATGAGTGTGCTGCTTTCGGATGGTGCAGGTGGATTTGATCCGCGGGTGGAATACACGCCGGGTACTCAGCCGACCTCAGTAGCGGCGGCCGATGTCACCGGCGACGGCATTTCGGATCTGCTCACGGCAAATCGCTTCGATGGCAGTGTCTCGTTGTTCCCTGGCACCGGTGGTGGAGCTTTCGGTGCTCCCGCAGTCTTGCCCATCGGTTACGGCACCACGCCGACGACGCTTGCACTGGGCGATCTCAACGAAGACGGGAGCCCCGACGTTGTGACCGCGAACGGCAATGGAACCGTCGCGGCCCTCATCAACGTTGGCAATGGCACATTCGGGACACCCGCCTTCCAGCCAGCGGGAACAACTACGGACTCAGTTGCCCTTGGTGACGTCAATGGTGACGGCAACCTCGATGCCGTGGCAGCTGCTGTCGGCGATTCGGACATGAACGTTCTTCTTGGAAACGGTTCTGGTCAGCTCGCCACTGCGACCCCATTCGACGCTGGGCATGCCAGCTACAGCAGTGCGCTTGGTGACGTCAACGGTGATGGGAAGCTTGACGTCGCGCTGGCTCAAGGAAATGCGAACCAATCCAGCGTGCTGCTGAACACGTCTAGTTACCTGCCGGAGAACAGTGTTGCTCCCACATCTGGATCAACCGCGGGGGGTACCGAATTCACGATCGCCGGTACCAACTTCACCGGCGCAACGAGGGTCAAGTTTGGATCAGCCTCAGCGACCAATCTCAACGTTGTATCGGACACGAAGATCACTGGTCGCACTCCCGCTGGAACAGATGGTTCAGTCACCGTTAGCGTCCAAACTCCGCTCGTCAGTGTGAGCAGCGCGAATGCCTTCAGGTACGACGGCACTGCGCAGTCATTGCCCGCGAAAACCGTTCCCAAGAAGCTTCGGAATCCCGGCCGCACCGTCGTCAATCCAGTGGACTCGAAGACCAAGCAAGGACAGCCAGTCACTGCGACCGTCCGAGCGAAGATGAGAACTACTTCATCGCGGGGCGACGTGAGCTGCTATTCGAAAGTAAAGGGCAAAAACCGCAAACTCACGGTCAAGCTCAGCGGCCAATGTTCGATGCGCATCACCGTCACGTATACGGCACCAGCGACAGTACTTTATGCGCCGTTCAAATACACGAAGGTGTACACGACGAAGAGAGTGCGTTAGGTGTCACCGCCTGACCTTGAACTCAGAACGGCGTGGTGCCAGCAAGATCCTGAACTGCAGCAGGCAGCCGTTGGTTTTTGGACGTCATTGGGAATCCTTCCGCCAGGTGTAGAGGCGAAGGATCGCTCTGAGGAACTATGCGTCGTCGCATACGCGGATGCCGTTGTCGCTGGGGTGTCAACCGCCGTTGTCGCTGAGCTCCCCCATCTGCGGAATAGGTTCGCATTCATGCGATGCGCGGTCGCACCCGATCGCCGGGGTCAGCACATCGCCACGGCACTCACTCAGGAATCTGCGCGGGTCCTCAGCGATTGGTCGCAGGCGAATCCGAAAGTGAAGGTTGCCGGGATGGCAATCATCGTCGAGAGTCCCGCACTCGCCCCCCTCGAACAATTTCCGGTCTGGCCCGCGCGCGATGCCGACCTAGCGGGCATGGCTGGACTAAACCTCGTTGGCTACACGCAAGCCGGTCAGCAAATCCGAGTGGTGTGGTTCACCCACACGCTGGTTGAGTAGTCAGCGGGGATCGGACTACTTCGCGGGCAGGTTTGCCAGCACATCGCTGATCAACTTGCAGCTGTCGAACTGGGTCTTGTCGATGGTCCAACCGAGGCGAACAATCACTGCCTTCTTGGAAGGAACCATTGCGACGAGTTGCCCGTAGTGGCCCTCCATTGACAGCGTGTCTGCCGGAACTCCTGGGTCGGAGTTACATTCGCCGCCCACAGGCTGGCCTGGGATCCAAGTCTGCGCGCCGTAGCCATGTCCCTCACCGTCAGGCATCGCGGGCGTTCCAGCTAGCTTCCACCAGCCCTTCGGGACCACCTGCGCAGAGTTCCACGAGCCGTCATTGAGCATGAGTTGCCCGAGCTTGGCCCAGTCACCCGTGTTCGCCCACACATAGGAGCCGCCGACCCAAGTCCCAAGGGTGTCGGTGGCGAAGGTTCCGCTGTTCACGCCGATCGGTTCGAATACGGACTTTTGCCAGTATTGCCAGTACGCCTGATCGTCAGGGAACATTCCCTGGGCAATTTGGCTGATGATGTCCGAGCTTCCGGTGCTGTAGCCCCATGAGGTCCCGGGGTCGTGTGCCATCGGTTGGGATGCCGCGAACCCCGCCATGCTTGGCTCGCCATACAACATCTGGACGACCTTGCCTTGAGGTCCGTAGTCGTCTTCGATATCGAGGCCAGACTTCATGAACATGAGGTCAGTAACCTTGATCTGGCTCTTCTGTGGATCTTGCCTCCACTGGGCAACCCAGGATGGTTCCCGATTGGCCGGGAAGGCATTGATCACGAGCTTATTCATGTCGAAGTTGGTTTCCTGCGCCTTCTTGTAGAAGGTCATCATGTTGATCGTCTTCGTCATGGACCAACCCAGCAATGGCATGTCTTTGGGGAACCCGGAAGCCTGCTTCTGAATCAGCAGCTTGCCGTCCTGCACAACTGCCATCCCGCGCGCGTTTCCGGAATTTGGATCCCCGGCTCCAACGAATGCCTGATCGACGACCTGTTGAAGACCAGCTGCGTTGACTCCGGCACCCCACTGCGAAGGCGGCACTGCAGCATCTCCGACGGGCCATTGTGCTGGGTTCGCGGGAGTGGGAGTGAACGGTTGAGCAGCGGGATCGGCATCTTCGTCGAGGACGCACCCACGGTTCGGCAAGAGCGACGCTCGCCGTTCGACGATTCCGAGGAACTTCGCGGTCACAGTTCGGCCGGTCTGATCAGCGGAGGTCGATACCACGCTGAGCGCGGGACTCTGCGGGAGCACATCCTGGGTGAAGACATCCTCGGCGTTTCGACCGGAGACGAACGTGCCAGAGCAAACGGTCTGAGCTGCCAACCCGGCACTGTTACTCGGAATGTGGAAGAACAGTAGGACGCCAACAATCAGGGCCACTAGGAACACGACGATCGCCAAGATGGTGATCAGGGTGGCTTTGATCCATCTCCGAGGTTTGCGCGGTTCGGTCGGCTCGACGGCAGGTGCAACGGCCTCAGTGGTCACGCGAACTCCAGTTGGCTAAGCCTCAGGTTTGATGCGGCGAGGCTAACAAGGACAGCTGCTCTTTCGCGAGACTTGCCATCCCTGCGGTGCCACAAGATCCAACCCGCTCCAACAGAACGCGCACCTCGTCGGATTCCATGTCATGGTGCGGTTGTTGGCGCAATCACGCTTGTTGC
>DMNR01000360.1:8636-13584 GCA_003452655.1 Actinomycetota bacterium
TTTGGCATCGGGTGCCGCGAGTACCACCGAGTTGGTTCCGGCCGTGGGTGAGGATGGGTCGTCATCCGCGCGGACTTGCGCGAGAAGATCACCCTTTGAATCCCAGATGTTGTAGATCACCACTTGGCCGTCTCCGCTGTAGTTAGGAGTATTCCAAGTCAAAGCGAGTGACCCGTCGGCCATGTTCCACGTGCTACGCACCCGGTTAACGCGCTGGACCTGAGAACGATCCTTCGCGTAGATCATTGCGCGGGCCGGAGTCTGTGATGCGACCGTCAAACCGGAATCCGTTTCACGGTAGGCGAATGCCTGCATGACCAGGTCGTGCTTGGCCAACGCGACGACCGACGCGTGGTCCAGGTACATCGAGGTGCTGTAGACAGCTGTGCCTTCGCCTCCGCGCCCGACCCAGGAATTGTCGACTTCTGTTCCTGTCTTCACGTCTTTGAGTACGAAGTAGATGCCGGAGATATCTGCACCGCCAGTGAGCGGAGCGCGAGCCGACATCGAGTACGTCTCGCCAGTGTCAGTCGCATCGCGGTAAACGTTGAATGCCGCGGGAGCCGACAATGTGGTGACTTGAACGGCTGTCGAAGAGGCAGTTGTCGCGCTCTGGCTCGTCGCCGAATTGGTTGCCATTGCAGAGGGCGCAGTGAAACCCAACGCCACGATCGTGCACGTCACGACCATTCCTGAACCGACGCTGAATCTGCGAATGGTCATCGAACGACCTCCGGCAGCAGCAGGCCGAGTCTTCATCTAGGCGACCTTTCATGCGCTTGGCCGGAGGTCCTCATGGCCGACGGCCTACAACTACGCTCTGCCCACCAAGTGCCGAGATAACCCTGCTACCCATGAGTAACTTATTCGGGGGACCTCACGCAGGGCATCGTGGCTCGAAAGGTCGCCCCGCATCCCAACCCGGGGCTCCTTGCCACAAGTGTTCCGCCGTGGTCGACCACAATTGCCCGCGCGATCGTGAGCCCCAAGCCGCTGCCCTCGCCGTCGTTGTGCCGTGACAGGTCGGCCCGATGGAAGCGGTCGAACACAGCCTCGAGTTGGTCTGCCGCAATTCCATCGCCGTTGTCGCTCACGCTAACTGTGATCGATGCCGCGTTCTGTTCACAGCTCACCTCCACCCAACCGCCCGAGGGCGTATGGCGCAGCGCATTGTCCAAGAGATTAGACATCACTTGCTGAAGGCGATCTGGATCAGCAATCACAAGCAGGTCTTCATCCGGTGGCAGACACCTCAGCTCCACACCTTTCGCCTGATACCGCCGTGCGGCCGCGTCACATGCATTGCGCACTATCGCGTCGGCGTGGACCTCCAGCATCTGGAGTTCGAGAGCGTGCGCTTCTACGGCGGTGAGTACCTTCAGATCGGTGGTCAGTCGAAGCAAACGGGCAACTTGCTGGCGCATGACGGCGTAGCTATCGGCAGAGTTCGGAACGATGCCGTCCTCCATCCCATCGATGTGGGCCTCGAGCGTCGCTAACGGTGTGCGCAACTCGTGGGCAAGATCTGCAAGGAGTTGGCGCCGCGCTGCGTCTGTCTGGGCTAGTTGCGCTGCCATGTCGTCGAATGCCACGGAAAGCGCGGACAGCTCTCGGCCGAATGAGTCATGTGGAACGGCAACGTCGTAGTTCCCGTCCGCTACTGCTCGAGCTGCCAGCGACAGCTGTTCGATGGGCTGACTGATCCGCTTGGTAAGCAGCCACGAGAGCAGCCCTGCCCCAATGATTGACGCAACCACGCCGAACGCAAGTGCTAGTGCAAAGGAGGATTCGAAGGCCTCCTGCGCGTGGTACTGCACCACTGTGTTTGCCTCACCAGTCTGCTCAAAGTGGTACGTGAACAATCTGGGTGCGATCAAAGCAGCTGTGATCGCCAGAGTGATCGCGCCAAAGGCGATCACGACAACCTGCCCGGCCATCATTCGCACAGCCAAGCTGCGTGGTCGGCTCATGCGACCATGCCGTAACCGACACCGCGAACCGTCCGGATCCACTTCGGCTCAGCTGCATCGTCACCGAGCTTGCGGCGAACGTGACCAACATGTACATCAACGAGGTGCTCATCGCCGAACCAGTCAGGACCCCACACGGCATCGATGAGTTGTCGGCGGCTAAACACCTGCCGCGGATTGGCGCACATGACCGCCAATAGGTCGAATTCGGTACGGGTCAAATCCAAATCGAAATCGTTGACCTGTACGCGCCGCGCAAGTGAATCAACTGTGAGTGAACCGATCCGGAGCGGCTGGCTTGGCGTCTCGGGGTGGCTGTTTGTGTGCGAATCAAAAGTGCGAGGCCGACGAAGCATTGCGCGAGCGCGAGCGACGAGTTCGCGGGGAGAAAACGGCTTGACCAGGTAGTCGTCGGCACCAACGGACAATCCAATGATCTTGTCCACCTCTTCGTCGCGCGCCGTCAACATGATGATGTAACAGTCGCTGAAGGTCCGGATTTTGCGGCATACCTCGACTCCGTCTATGCCTGGCAACATGATGTCCAGGACGACAAGATCGGGCTGATGGTCACGAGCGGAAGAGATGGCGTTGTTGCCATCGAATGCAAGGTCGACGTCGAAGCCGTCGGCCTCGAGGTAGGACCCGATCACTCGGGCAAGTGGCTGCTCGTCATCGACGACCAGCACACGAGAACGCTGGGCTACCACTACTGCTCCCCTCACAAGGACCGACTTTTGCGGCCTCAACGTCTATCCGAAACTTCTGGGACCTACGGTCGAGTGTGGAGTAGATCTCGTGTCCGAACGTACTCCTCATTCGTCAATTCACCGGCCGCAAGTCGGCGCCGCAAGATCTCATCTGGTGTCTCGAGATCCTCGCGACCGCGAGTCGACGTTGATCTGGTGAGGACAACAACGACCCACACCGCAAAGCCCACCAGTACGACCCATATCACTGGCATGAGCAGCATCCACAGGTTGCTCCCACCTTGGCTGTACCAACCCATCATGGCGTCCTCCTCGGTCTGTTGGTAGCTCCAGCATCCCGTCGAATGCTGTTCGTAGATGCGACGTTTGATGAAGGTTCCATGAAGACCCGATTCAGGTGGTTGACCTGGCGTCGGTCGCCGCACAGGATTGCCGAGATACCAGCGCCGTCACTAACTCGGAAAGGCACCGAATGTCTCTGCCCAACTCACGCCTAGTCCGCTACACAGCAGGAGCAGCAATGCTGACGATTGTGTTGGCCGGGACGGGCGCCTGCTCAAGTTCGGCTAGTTCATCACCGTCAGCCTCAAGTTCCGCCGGTGTCGTGATCAATGGCCACAACGCCCAGGACATGGCGTTTCTTACCGACATGATCGCGCATCACCAGCAGGCCATCGTCATGTCGGAGATGGTCCCGAGCCACACGAAGAACGCAAAGGTGATTGCGCTTGCTGCCCAGATCGAGGCGGCGCAGGGACCCGAAATCGCGAAGATGCAGACGTGGCTAGACGAGTGGAATGAGGGCCTGCCGTCTGCGTCATCGGGTTCGGAGTCCGCGGCAGGCGGTCACGGCATGTCCGGAATGGACCACGGCACCGCACCGTCGTCATCGTCAAGCCCGATGCCCGGAATGATGACGGACCAACAGATGGCGGATCTTGAATCCAAGAGCGGGTCGGCCTTCGACAAGATGTGGTTGACGATGATGATCGAACATCATCAGGGGGCAATCACGATGGCGCAGCAAGAGCTGGCCACTGGAGAAAACCCACAAGTCAAGGCCGTCGCGCAAGGGATCATTGATGGCCAGGCGGCTGAGATCGCCACCATGAAGGCAATGCTCGCTCAGTAGCGATGGGAATTCACCCGCGGCTGAGCGGGATCGTGGCCTCTAGGCTGAGGCCCAGCCGTTGTCCACGGTGAGGATTGCCCCGTTGATGTTGGATGCTTCGCTCGATGCCAACCACGAGATTGCGGCGGCGACCTCATCGGGCTCGGCGACCTTCGGTCCTGCTGACGCCATGGCTTGCATTGCCCGTTCAAATGCCCACGGAACTTCAGGCATCGCGCTCGATGCGATTGCTGTCGCAACCGCGCCTGGGAGGACCGCATTCGAGCGAATCCCCTTTGGCCCGTACAGGTAGGCGATGCTCTTCACGAGTCCGATCACGGCGTGCTTCGACGTTGCGTACGCCGTCCCGGCCGCACCAGCTCCCAGTGAAGCCTTCGATCCGACCGTGACGAACACTCCGGAGCCGTTTGCCTCGAACATTGGAATCGCTGCTCGCGAAAGTCGCATCACACCTGTCACGTTGACGTCCATAACGCGATTCCACATGTCATCGGTCATTTCGCCAAGCGGCATGAAGTGGTCCATGATCCCGGCAACGTTTGCGACGATTGCCAAATCAGGTCCTGCTGTTGCGATCACGGCGTCGACGTCTTCTTGGATGGTCACATTCGCTGGGAGCAGCTCAGCCGTCAGGCCCTCAGCGGCAAGAAGCTCGGAGGTTTCACCAAGAGCGCTTTCATTGACATCGCACCCGACGACGTCTGCACCTTCACGCGCTAACCGTACGACCGTTGCGCGCCCGATCCCGTTCCCGGCACCGGTCACGATTGCTTTCTTTCCTGTGTGGCGGGTCGCGTCCATGAGGATCTCCCAACATCGATTTCGGCTACCTCCATTGTCCGCCTGTTCACACGGTGGCGCAGGGGCCAAACGGCAGGTCCTCTGGTCACACTGACCGATATTGCATACCCCGGGGGGTATCAGGTAGGCTGGCACAACCGACACCAATCGAGCCCACAGGAGAACTCATCATGTGCCGACCAGCCACGTGCAGGACTTGCGGAAACACCACCTACGCAGGTTGTGGCCAACACGTGAACGACGTCATGCGGGGTGTGCCGTCACGCGAACGGTGCAAGTGCGCCTCAGGCAAGCCTGCGAAGCGAACGATGTTCGGGTGGGGTTCGAAGAAATAG
>DMNR01000360.1:13625-19270 GCA_003452655.1 Actinomycetota bacterium
AGCGGATTACGAGCAGGAGATCACCATGGAGCTTGAATCAGATGCAACGCAATCGGCAGTCCGCCGCTTGCGACGGGCTGAGGGCCAGATCGCTGGCGTCATTCGCATGCTTGAGTCCGGCCGCGACTGCAAAGACATCGTCACGCAACTAGCGGCAGCGTCCAAAGCGCTGGATCGAGCTGGCTTCCAGATCATTGCGAGTGGCTTGCGCCAATGCTTGGCGGATACAGAGAACGTCACGACGCAAGAGGACCTCGAGAAGCTCTTCATGTCGCTCGCGTAGCCACCAGATCCACTTACGCAAACACCCTCGCATCAGACCGATGCGAGGGTGTTTGCGTCCCTAGCGGGGAAGCCAGCCGCCGAAGTTTCGAGTTGCCGGGTTGCCCGCCGCCTCGCAGGAGCAACGCTGATCTGCGGGTACACCACCAAGCACCTGTTCCACGTGCGAACCACACCCGGTGTAGCTGGCCTTCCCACACTTACTGCACGTTGCCGGACTGCACATCTGAAACCTCCAAGACGACTCGATGGGTCACTGCGGTTGAAATGAATATACCCCCGGGGGTATAGTGATGGGTACACAGGGCACGCATTTTATGCGCGCGCTTACGAAAGCAACGCAGGACTGAGGAGAAGTCATGAAGCCGAACGAGAGTCAAATTGACCGTGTGATTCGCGTAGGAATCGCAGTCGTTGCTGTGGTTGTAGCAATCTTTGTCGGACCGGCGAGCGTTGTCGGCATCGTGCTCTTTGTGGTGGCGGCGGTGATGCTGGTGACTGCCGCGGTTGGCTTCTGCCCTCTCTACCGCGTCTTCGGAATCAGCACCTGTTCCGTCGAATCCAAAGAGGCACCCGCACCTGAACCGGCTGCTCACGCCTGAGCCGCAACTCCCACAACTCATGAGTTCCACCCAGCAAGGTCTGACCCGATCAGGAGAACTTGAAGTGACCGATACCAAGACTGTCGTGATCATCGGTGGTGTTGCAGGCGGAGCCTCCGCCGCCGCGCGCCTGCGCCGACTCAGTGAGTCGATGGAGATCATCGTCCTCGAGCGCAGCGGCTACGTCTCATTCGCCAATTGTGGGCTGCCCTATCACCTGTCGGCAACGATCGCTGACAGGGGTGACCTACTTCTACAAACACCTGAATCCCTCAGGGATCGCTTCCGACTCGACGTCAGGGTGCGCAACGAGGTGCTATCAATTGACCGCCGCGAACAGACCCTTGCGGTCCGGGATTTGAATGCGGGCATCGACTATCAGCTGCACTACGACGCACTCGTTCTGTCCCCTGGTGCCGCACCGATCGTTCCGCCGATCCCCGGAGCCGAACGAGGTCTGGTGTTGCGGGATATCGAGGATCTGGACCGCATGGTGGGTGAGCTGGCGAAGGCGCAGAACGTTGTGGTCGTCGGTGGGGGATTTATTGGTCTTGAAGCGGCAGAGAACCTCAAAGAGGCCGGGCTTGAGGTGACTCTGGTGGAACTTGGGGACCAACTCCTTGCACCACTCGATCCTGAAATGGCGATGCCATTGGAGCGTGAATTGCGTCGGCACGGAGTCAAGGTTGAGCTCGGGCATTCGGTCGTCGAAATCGAAGCAGGCACCGCCACACTCGATGACGGCCGAACGGTCAACGCTGACCTTGTCGTATTCGCGATTGGGGTACGACCCGACGGACGCCTCGCGGCCGACGCCGGATTAGCCCTCGGGCCTCGGGGTGGAATTGTCGTCGATGACGAGCAACGAACGAACGACGCCGCGATTTGGGCAGTTGGAGATGCAGTCGAGAAGGTTGACATGCTCGACGGGAGCGCGACGCTGACCCCGTTGGCGAACATCGCGAATCGTCAGGGTCGTCGAGCTGCGGACAGCATTGCCGGGATCCCCAGCAAGGTTCTCGCATCGCAAGGAACGGCGATCGTGAAGGTGTTTGGCAAGAGCGCAGCAACGACCGGGTGGAACGAGAAGCGACTGCGGGCTGTTGGACGTGACTTCTTGGCAATCCATACCCATCCGAATGATCACGCCGCGTACTACCCCGGTGCCCAGACCCTCGCGATCAAGATATTGATTGATCCCAAGGATGGCGCGATCCTCGGCGCGCAGGCCGTCGGGGCGGAAGGTGTCGACAAGCGGATCGACGTCATTGCAACGGCCATGCGCGCCGGCCTCACGGCAACCGATCTGATCGACCTCGAGCTGGCATACGCACCACCGTTTGGCTCGGCGAAGGATCCAATCAATCAACTTGGGTACATCGCCGAGAACAGGATGTCCGGCCTCTCGGAATCCGCAGACTGGTCGGAGATCGAGCAACTGCAGACGAGTGGGTGGAAGCTTCTCGACGTACGGACGCGGGAGGAGTTCGCGGAGGGTTCGATCCCCGGTGCGACGAACGTGCCCGTCGATGAGTTGCGTGATCACCTTGACGACCTTCGCGGATCGGACTACCTCGTGTATTGCGCAGTCGGGCAGCGGGCGCATGTGGCAACGCAGTTGCTCAAGGCCCACGGGATCTCGGCGAAGAACCTAGACGGTGGCTGGACGACTTGGCGGAACACTCGAACCGCGAGATCTTTACGAGATGTGCCGAAGAAGCAGTTGGTGGGCGCTGCCCTCAGTTGAGGCTTCCACGGGCAGGTCAGCTGCTAGAGGACTTGCGACGGTACATGTCCTCGTCTGCCATGGTCATGAGTTCCGAGATCTCCCATTCTTCCTCGACAGGGGTGTGCGAGACGCCGATGGTTGCTCGGATCGCAGGCTCTCGAGCCAAAGCGGCCTCAAGGCGAATGAGAATCGATTGGCAGTGTGCGGCAGACCCTTCGGTGATGACGGTGAACTCGTCACCTCACACTCGAGCAACTGTGTCATGCGGTCGAACGGACGCGCGAAGGCGCTGAGCGCACTCGCGTAGGACGTCGTCGCCCGCCGCGTGGCCGAGCGTGTCGTTGATCCGTTTGAAGCCATCAAGGTCGATCAAGAAGACACACACGTCGGCGCCCTCACGCGCCTTGGAGCGCCTTTGGGTAAGCAGCCTCGCCTGGGCTTCGGCCAGTCCCCGGCGGTTAAGGAGTCCAGTCAAGGTGTCGCGTTGTCCCCTCGCGATCCAGGTCCGCATCATCAACCCCGCGTATACGGTTGCGCTTAGCACGATTGACCGGACCACGAAGTCACTTGCCACACTTGTGCTGCTCTGGCCCAGGGCGATGTCGGAGACCAGACCTCCGAGAGTTGCGTAGACCGCCAGCAACGCTCCCCAATAGCGGGCCTGCCAGGTGACGGCAAACACGATGATGACGTGAAGGGATGCCAGTTCATCGAGATTGGGATACAGGCTTGAAATCAGTCCCACAACCGTGACCGCAAAAAATCCTGCCACCACCACCACCGTTGTCGTGAAGTAGTCAGATGGCGGGGCACTTGAACGGCGTGCAGACCGGCGTACGTTGGCCATGCCTGATCGCACCAGAAGTGGCCTGCCGATTGCCACCCGAGTGTGGCTACCCCAGAAGATCAGCGGGCTAAACGAAGATTTGGACACCGCTGAACGGGTGGTCACGGTGGTCGAAGTGTCGGTAATTGTCCGGTTATCGGGCCAAATCTCCCGCGTTAGCTGGGTCACATAAGGCAAACCCCGAGCCAAGATTCCGGATTTCGCGCTTAGCCTCGATAGAGAAGATCAAGTGTCCCGACGCGCATCTTGGCGCTATTGAGAGCAATCCACATGAAGCACCACAGTCTACGTTCGCACGCCCTTGTCATCGGTTTGTTGGCCGCCGGAATCACCTTGGCCGGCGTCAACAGTTCGTCGGCTAACGATTCGCTGGCCGAAGGTCAGCCGCTGCAAGCCGGCCTCGCTGCCTCCGTACCTGCTGCAGCAAACTCGTCCACGACATCATGGCTGAGCACATTCGCGCGCCTCGAATCCAGCACGAGCGGAGAGCTCGCCTCGCGGATCGGTGCGGAATCCGCAGCAGGTGTCGCATCGGCGCCTGCTGCAGGCGCGACGCCCGCGTCTCCGATCGTGGGTAATCACCCGACACTTGGACAGTTCGCCGCTCCCATCACGCGCTTCCGCGACGGCGGTCATGCCTATTACCTCTTCGGCGCGGGCCTGCACTCGTGTACGTACGTGGGCAAATGCATGGACCTCTTCGCACCGATCGGCGAACCGGTCTATGCCATGGCCGATGGCGTTGTGAAGATCCCGCCCTACGCTGCGAGTAGCTACGGAAACTACATCATCATCAAGTTCCGGGACGGAACCAAGGCGATTTATGCCCACCTCAAGGAGATCACCGTTAAGCCTGGCCCAATCGCTGCCGGCACACAGATCGGCACAGTCGGCTGTTCGGGAACCTCGGGTGAATTCAACAAGTGCAAGGCCTCCGAACAGCACCTCCACCTTGAATGGTCAGGTTTGGAATGGAATCCCGGCGAGTATGGCCAGCTGCCACCGTTCTTCACGCAATGGCGCGGAGAACCGCAACGATGCTTCAAGGGCTGCGGACCGAATAGCAACTAGCGGTTAGCTCGTCGGTGGGGGATCCAAGCAGACCTGACGGTCCTGTCGATATACCGCTCGCGCTTCCCGGTAGGACGCGTTCATGGCCCGATCGGCTGCCCGCCGAGCCTGCCGCGAGGTCCTGCGCAAACTGTCCGCAGTTGTCTCGTACGCCCGAAGCGCAGCGATTCGCGCCCCACGATTCGATGCGGCCGCGAGTGCCTCATCGCGTACCGCAGCTGCCTGCGCCAGCGAGCTTCGGTAAGCGGCACGGGCATCTGCTCGCGCAGCTCTGCGAACTGCTCGTGCATCCGCTCTCGCAGCGAGCAGACCGGTAAGCGCGTCAGTGAGACATTGTTCCTGGGTGGGTGTGAGGGCCCGATGGTGGATCGTGGGGCTAGACGCAGCTGTACTGACCGCCGCCGTGCCCACCGAGGTCAACGTGAGGCCGAGTGCGACGATTGCCGCGCCCGCGATCCTGGTCTTGTGATTCATTGTTCGACTCCGTTCAATCAGTTGGTGAGACTGATGACTAGGCATCGACCTGACGGCTGGCGACATTGAAGGCGACTACGCCGAATCTCGGCGATACACCCAATCGCATCAGTGAGTCGGGTCGGCCTCACCCGATTGGAGGCATGCAACCGATAATCAAATACGTGAACGTTCCGCCGCCCCATTCCTTGGCGCCTGTCACGGTCGCGATAGTGGGTGCCGGCTTTGCGGGGATCGGAACTGCGGCTGCTCTGCGCAGGAAAGGGATCGACGACTTCCTCATCCTGGAACGCGCTGCCGGAGTGGGCGGTGTTTGGCGCGACAACACCTACCCCGGGTGCCGGTGCGACGTTCCCTCGGCGCTCTACTCGTTCTCGTTCAAGCCCAAGCCGGACTGGTCGGACCGCTTCGCGACGCAGCCAGAGATCCGACGCTACCTCGAGCAGTGCATCGCCGACCTCGATCTCGGCCCCCACCTGAGGCTGGACACGGAGGTGACGAAGGCGCTCTGGGACGAGGCATCCCAGACCTGGACGCTGTCGGTCGCCAACGGGAGCTCGATCACCGCCCGGATGCTCGTGATGGGTTCGGGGGCGCTCAACGAGCCGGTGATTCCGCAGATAGCTGGCCTCGAGACGTT
>DMNR01000026.1 GCA_003452655.1 Actinomycetota bacterium
GCAGGTGTCGTCGACGACTAGGTGTTGCGGCTCATGAGGTTGGTGTCACCCGGCGCCGTAGGTCGTGAGGGACGGGCAGGTCCCCGGCGGCAAAGATGGAAGTCGACCAAGACAACCGTCGCCGACACGAAGGACCTGCCCTGTGACCCACCGTAATGCTCCGCTGACCCCTCAAGGCCGTCTGCGGTTGGTGCTGCGCTGCCGCCATCGACCGATCGCCCACATCGCCGCCGAAGCAGGCGTCTCCCGCCAGTGCTTGGGCAAGTGGGTGGCCCGCTACCGCGAGCACGGCGAAGCCGGCCTTCACGATCGTTCGAGTGCACCAGCCCAGCGGCCCACCCAGACACCTGTTGCGGTGGTCGAGCAGATAGCGGTGATGCGGAAGAACAAGTGGTCAGCGCGCCGGATCGTGCGCGAACTCGCGGCCCAGGACATCCCCATCTCGGTGGCCACGGTGACTCGGTGGCTACACAAGCTCGGCCTCGCGCGCCTGGATCACCTCGACGTCGACGGCGAACCGCTGCGCAGGCCCGGCACCATCAAGGCCTGGTGGCCCGGGCACATGATCCACATCGATGTGAAGAAGGTCGGCCGCATCCCCGACGGCGGCGGCTGGCGCATCCACGGCATCAACTCCGACCAGGCCCGCGCCGCAGCCAGGGCCACCGCCAAGGCGAAGGCCAGCGGGACCCGGCCGGGCTACGTCTACCTGCACTCCGCAGTCGATGGGTTCTCCCGTCTGGCCTACACCGAGGCCCTCGAGGACGAGACCGCGAAGACCGCGATCGGGTTCCTCTTCCGTGCCCGCGTCTGGTTCGCCGCCCACGGCGTCACCCGCTTCACCCGGATCGTGACCGACAACGGCTCCTGCTATCGCGCCAAGGACTTCACCCGCGCGGTGTGCTCCTTCGCCGCGCGCCATCAGCGGACCAGGCCCTACACGCCCCGCCACAACGGCAAGGTGGAGCGATACCAGCGGATCCTGGCCAACGAACTGCTTTACGCCCGCCCCTGGCTCAGCGAAGACCACCGCCGCGACGCGATCGCGACCTGGAACCTGCACTACAACTACCATCGAACCCACAGCGCCGCCGGCGACCAGCCCCCGGCCTCACGCTTGCGGACCGGCGTCACCAACGTCATGAGCAACTACAGTTAGTGCCAACCGGGGCCACGGCCTTCCGGTGGCCCGGGGTCTGCCTTGGGGTGCCGTGACAGCCTGGGAGGTCAAGACCCTGCCCCCGCCGAGCGGTTGGGCTAGAACGATGCGTCACAAGGGGATACGAAGTGCCGTCACTGCAGGATGTCTGGAACGTCACTCGTCTGAGGTTGCTTGTAGAGCTGGAGAAGTGCAGCAGCTTGTCGCAGGCGGCCGAGGCGGTTGGTGTCAGCCAACCTAGCGCCAGCGAGCATATTCGCTTGTTGAACGCTGCCGCGGGAGAACCGATTGTTGAGCGCTACGGACGGTCGCTACGGCTCACCCACGCGGGTCGCGTGTTAGCCGTCTACGCCTCCCAAGCACTCTCGAACCGCACTGCCGGCGAGTCCGCCCTTGCCGCCCGCGCGGGACTGCGCACCGGCACGCTCGAGCTCGGCGCGTCTTCGGTGCCTGGAACTTATTTGGTTCCAGACATCATCGAGCAGTTCCAGCAGGAATGTCCCGATGTCAACGTGCACGTGTCGGTGGGATCGACCGCAGAAGTTCGTCAATGGCTAAGTTCGGGTCGAGTCACGTGCGCTGTCACGTGTGGTGATATGCGCGACGAGCGCCTGACAGTGACCGCCCTTGGCCCTGATGAGATCGTCGGTGTAGCCAGACCCCGCTTCCTTGACCTGTCCTCGGACGGCTATGTGGACGCCGCCGCCCTCGATGATTTCACGCTTCTGGTTCAAGAAACGGGCTCAAGCACCCGCGAGTACGCCTTGGGACTTTTGTCCGGCACTGACTACTCGTTCCGCAACGTATGGGAACTGGGTTCGGTGGACGCGGTCAAGCGGGCGGCGCGTCGAGGCCGTGGAGTCGGCTTCCTGTCCACTCACACCATTGCGGACGAGCAACGGCGGGGGGAGGTCGTCGCTTTCCGGGTGACGGATTTGCCTTCGCCAGCGCGGCGAGTGTGTTGGGTCCGGCTGACGCGGGCGTCTGTCAGTCCCGCCGAAACGTACTTCGAGTCGATGCTGCGGTCGCACCTCTCCCGCGCGGGTGGGGTGTAGTCGTTAACCGGACGTATCGGGTAATCCGATACATAGCCGGCTGGAACTCCCATCTGCCGATGTGGCAGGCGCGAGTGCCGAGGATTCATTGACTCGACTTATAGTCCGCTCCTATCGTTCAACGATCGTTAGTTGATCCCAGACGACTTTAGGAGCGGCGGATGCAATCAAGCGGCCTCCCACTTGTGGAGACTCCAGATGTCCTGATCGTGGGGGCGGGTGTCATTGGTACGTCGATTGCTATGGCCCTCTCCCATCTTGACGTGGACGTTGCGGTCGTTGAGCGGCGACACGACGTCGGCGAGGAGACGTCCCGCGCCAACAGCGGTATCGCTAATTGCGGCTGGTCTCTTGCGCCGGGCAGCCTTGAGGCGCAGTTGGTTTGTGCCTCGAGTCCGCGGTGGGAGGACATTGCCTCGAGGCTAGGTGTCACGTTTCGCCGGGTGGGCCTGACCCTTTTGGCCTTCTCGGAGGAGGAGGCATCCGGGATCTCGGCGTTGTGCGAACGAGCCACGGAGAACGGCGTCACAGTCCGAGAGGTGCGCGGTGATGAACTCGCTGAAGTTGCTCCGCACGCCTCTGGTCGGGCGGTAGCCGGCATCTATGTCCCCGATGAGGGGGTCGTCGACTCAGTGCGGTTGCCAGTCGCATTCGCCGAGCTCGCCTCCGTTAACGGGGTGCGCTTCTATCTGGGGGAGTCGGTGGTCTCAGCCTCTTTAGGCAATGGACAGGTCGAAGAGGTGCTGACGACAAAACGTCGCTTCCGGCCGCGGTTTGTCGTGAACGCCGCTGGCCTGGGGGCGGACTTCGTTTCGAAGTCTCTAGGCGGCGACGAATTCTCCATCACTCCGCGCCGAGGGCAGTGGGTTCTGCTCGATAGGGAGTTCGGGAAACGAGTTCCGTCGATCCTCACCGGAATGCCGGGGAAGCTCGGTCACGGTCCGATGGTTATCCCGACCGCCCACGGGTCGGTGCTCATCGGTCCGGACGCAGAGGACCTCGAAGACAAGACAGATAAGTCTACGACCGGAGCAGGTCTTGACGACGTGGTGGATCGGTGTCGTGTCTTGATGCCGGACATTGACACGAAGTTCGCTATCAAGACCTTCGCGGGTCTGCGACCCCACAGCGACAAGACGTACCGCGTCGGCTGGTCTGAGACTGCAGGGAACCTCCTCCAAGCCGCGGGCATTCGCTCGACAGGGGTCTCCTCATCGCTGGCGATGGGAGACCACATCCGTGATTTGCTCGTCGGAGCGGGGCTCAGCGATCGGCTGGACGCGGGAGCTCGTAACGACCTCGAGTACACGCCGCCGCTATGGGCGGACGGCGACTACGCGCGGGTTGCTAAGGACCCGTTGGGCCGCACGGTGGTGTGTGCCTGCGAGAAGGTCACCGCTGCCGACATCCATCAAGCCCTGCGGGAGCCGTTGCCGGCGACATCCATCGGGGGAGTGGCCAGACGGACCCATGCGACGTGGGGGCGTTGCCAAGGTTCGGCGTGCCTGTCCGGAGTCTCGTTCATCACCTCGCTCTATACCCCAGGAGAGGCGTGGGAAACGCCGATGCATGAGCCGGGATCAACGCTTGGCGCGGGGGTGACGACCGGTGAGTGACGTGGTCGTTGCGGGTGCTGGACGTACCGGCATCTTGGTGTCGCGGATGCTCGCGGAGCGTGGAATCGGTGTAACGCTCGTCGAGCGATTGCCGGCTCCGGGGGGCCAGGAGCCGGAGACCGATGCCGCTCAGCTTGCTCGGGCCGCGTCGCGCGCCGGCGTGCGGATGATGCTTGGCACTCTCGCGGCCGAGTTCCGCCAGGGTCAGGTCCATACCCTGGGGGTAGAGGGTGCAGTCACGCTGTCGGCCGATGCACTCGTCGTGGCTACGGGATCTCGGCCGCAAACGCGTGCCGAGCTTGGCATCGCAGGGGAGCGCGGTGCCGGGGTCATGCCCGGGTCCGCGACCCGGCACCTCCTGGACTCGGGTGTGCTTTTGGGCCGTCACCCGCTGGTGATCGGAGACGGTCATTTGGCTGAGGAGCTCTGCTCGGCCTTAGGCTCTGCCGGCGCCATCACGGTGACGTCGGTTCGAGCCGGGTCGGACGGGGTTGATCCATGGCCTGGCACGAACACCTTCACCGATGCCCGGGTTCTGAGCGTGCACGGTTTTCCCCGGGTGAACCGGGCAGTGGTGTCCCAGGGCGATCGCCTGACCCATGTGCACGCGGACGCGGTGATCTTGGCTGCCAGTCGGGTTGCGATGCGCAACATCGAGGGGGCTGTCTTCGGAGGACCCCACGTCGTCGAATGCTTCAGCCTCGCCGAACCCAAGACGTTCGACAACGCCGAAGCAGCGGCGATGCAAGCCTGCGAACAAACCATGCTCACGTTGCGCTGACCGTCAAAAACGCCTGATCAGGAGACCCCAATGCAAGTGCTTTCACCAGTTGGAGAGTTCAAAGTCGCCGTCGACGGCGTACGTATCCGTGACGGCCGGCTGGTTGTTCACATGTCCATGGGCGCCTGGCGCTCCGAGGCCACGCTCGAGCGTGGTGACCTGCCCTACGTTGGTGTCGCCGCGAGCTTGCTCTTCGGCACGTTCTATATGGGTCGTCAGTCAGTAAAAATCGCCCTCAAGGCCCGAGAGTTGGGCTCACGATGACTGTGGCTAAGTTGGTGCCCGTCCTTGAGGCCGCCACGGCGGGCGGCTATGGCGTCCTGGCGGTCAACATCGTGAACGGGCTGACGCTCAGGGCGGTGGTTGATGCGGCCGAAGAACTACGCGCACCGGTGATAGTTCAGACGTCCGTCAAGACGGTCCTGTCGCAAGGTATTCCCGAGACCATGTCCATGTATCGCCACGCCGCCGAGCGCGCGACCGTGCCGGTGGTGCTCCATCTAGACCACTGCACCGATCGAAATGTGCTCCTCGACTGCCTGAAGGCTGGCTGGGGTTCTGTGCTTTTCGACTGTTCGGGTCGCACGCTCGAGGAGGCGACCGAGCAAACCAAGCAGGTAGTGAGGGAGGCTCGGAGCTTTGGGGCGGACGTCGAGGGTGAGATCGAGGGGATAACGGGTGTCGAGGACGGGGTCGGCAGCGACGACAAATCGGAGCTTTACCCCCGGGATGACGCAGTGCGCTTCATACGCGAGACAGGGATCGACTGCTTCGCGCCAGCCATTGGCAACGCACACGGTGACTACCCCCAGCTTCCCAACCTTGACGTCGACCGGGTGGACTCGCTGGTGGACGCGACCGGGCTCCCTATGGCGTTGCATGGCGGGAGCGGGCTGAGCGACGACCAGTTTCGGGACCTGATTTCCCGTGGCTGCGCCAAGGTGAACATCTCCACCGCACTCAAGCAGGCATACATCGACGCGCACCGGGATTTCCTGGCGGAGAACCCGGACTGCCATGAACCCTTGACGTTGATGGCGTTTGTGTCGAGCCGCGTGAGCATGGTCGCGCAGGGGCTCATCAAGGTATTCGGCAGCGAAGGGCGTGTCGCATGAGGGCGCTCATCTTCGATTGCGACGGCGTACTCGCAGAAACTGAGCGCGACGGACACCGGGCGGCCTTCAACCGGATGTTCGCCGCGGAGGGTCTCGACTTCGAGTGGACTGAAGACGACTACGCCTCGGTGCTGAGCGTCGCAGGCGGCAAGGAGCGACTGCGCCGGTTATGCACCGACGCGTTCGTGGAGCGACACGGGCTACCGACCGAGCAGGCAGCACTTGATGAGCTCGTGGCGTTGTGGCATCGACGCAAGACGCAGATTTTCTTGGACCTCGTCGCCGAGGGGCGGATGCCATCTCGCGCCGGCGTCCGACGCCTCGCTTCTGAGGCGCGCGCCGCTGGGTGGCGTTTAGCCGTGGCGTCCACGTCCGCTGTCGTGTCGGTGGAGGCAATCGCTGAACAGGTGCTGGGCCGAGAGTTGCTGGGTGAGTGCGTGATCGCTGCTGGTGACATGGTGGAGAACAAGAAACCCGCGCCGGACATCTACCTCCATGCGGCACGTCTGCTGGGGATCGACGCATACGACGCCGTGGCCGTGGAGGACTCGCATGTCGGGGTGTCGGCCGCCGTGGCCGCCGGCATGCGCGTAGTAGCAACAGTCAGTCATTACACGGCAGATGAGGACTTGACTGCAGCCGACATCGTTGTCGACGGCCTCGGGGAGCCCGACGGTGCTGCAATCGCGGTGTACAAGAACGACACAAAAACAGAGATCAAAACTCATGTCGCTTTGGAGCACGTCGCCTCGTTGTTGGGTCAATCAGGGGCTATGCGTGGAGCGGCCCTGCCGAAGGTGGACTCATGGAAATAATTAGCGACACGGTCATCTACATTATGATGGCGTTCGTCCTGATCGGCGCGGTGGCGGCTATCAGAGACGATCAGGGGGGCATTGGCAAAGAGTTCATGCAAGGCCTGCACTCGATCGGCTATCTGTTCATCCCCGTCGCCGGAGTGATGGCTTCGCTTCCATACCTGAGCATCTTCGTCGAGAAGGTCCTAGGGCCAATTTGGTCGGCTCTAGGAGCCGATCCGGCCATAGCCGCCACGACGTTCATTGCGTCCGATATGGGTGGCTATCAGCTGGCAGAGGCAACGGCCCAAAGTGACGGCGCATGGATCACCGCCATGGTCACCGGCTACATGGCCGGAGCGACAATTGTGTTCACGATTCCGGTGGGCTTGGCGATGTTGCAGAAGGCAGACCACAAGTATATGGCACTTGGCATCATGTCCGGGATTCTTACGATCCCGATTGGTGTCGCGGTGACTATGCTTATCGTCTTGGCGACCGGGGCCGATATCCGGTCCGAATCAAGCACCACCGGGCCAGCGGACACGCCGATCTCCGGGCTTGATGTGGGCGCCCTCGTCGGCAATCTGGTGCCCCTTGTGATCGTCGTGCTTTTGATCGCCGCCGGTCTTAAATTCTTGCCCGACCTGATGATCAAACTTTTCATGGTCTTCGGCCGATTCATTGACGCGGCGGTCAAAATCATTCTGGCCCTGTCAATCGTCGAGTACTTCACCGGGGTCTTTTCGCGTGTTTTTGGTTCCTGGGGCTTCGACGCCATCATTGCCACTGAGGATAATACGTTCCGAGCGCTGGAAGTCGCTGGACACGTTGGAATTATGCTTGCCGGGGCGTTCCCGATGGTTTACGCAATTCAGAAGTACATGTCGCGTCCGCTGAACGCAGTGGGTTCAAAGTTCGGCATCAGCCAGCCAGGTATGGCTGGAATTCTAGGTGGATCGGCCAACGTGCTGGCTTTGTTCCACCTGATCAAGGAGATGCCCCCGAAGGACAAGGTGCTGGCCGTAGCCTTCGCCACGACGGGGGGATTCCTGCTCGGCGACCACCTGTCGTTCACAGCGAACTTTCAACCGAATCTGATTGTCCCCGTCCTGATCGGCAAGTTGACGGCTGCCCTTCTCGCCATGGCGCTGGCCTACAAAATCGCTGTGCCAACCGCCCGCCGGCTGGAGGCAGCCGACCTCGAGCCTGGCCTCGCCTCAAGCCCCCCAGTTGCGGGGCTTGGCGCGACCGGGACAGAGACGCGGGGGTCTGACGAATGACCCAATCCCTGAACAACGTCGCGGCTTGTGACCCGCCGTGCGTCCGACAGGCGGTAGCCCGGCTGTGGCCAGGAGCCACCTGGTCCGCGGAGCCGCTTGACGGCGGCATGACGAATCGAAACTTCAAGGTCGAGGTACAGATAACCGACCGAGAGCAACGTACGGTGGTCGTTCAGGAGCAACTGCCTGACGCGCTCGCAGCACGGGTCGGTATTCATCGTGAGAACCAAGTTCGCGCCATGGCCATGGTGCTGGACTTGGGTTTGGCACCCGAAGTGCTCGGACAGTGGACAGAACCCCGGGTTCTAGTCTCCGAGTTCGTAGAAGGCGCGTTGCTGTCCGCGGTCCCGGATCGGGTTCATGCGACCGCGCTGGTGGGTCAAGCCCTGGCGAAGCTGCACAAGCACACGCAGGGCGTGGTAATGACGGGTCCTATTTCCGACCCATACAGCGGCACCGCGTGGATCCTGAATCAGGTCAAGAGCGAGGCCCCGGCCACGGCGGAGACGTTCGCGTGGACGATGGACATTCTCGCCCGCATTCAGGCTGCGTGCGGGCCGTACACGCCCAGTCTGCTCCACTCGGATGTCTCCGAGGGCAACGTGATCATCCTTCCCGACCGGGCGGTGCTCATCGATTGGGAGTACGTCGGAGCGGGCGACCCCTACTACGACGTAGGGGACTTCGCTGAGAAAGTGAAGCTCTCCAGCTCGGAGGAGGAGGCACTTCTGTGCGCCTACGACGGCGTCCTAGTGCCCACTTCGTTGGCTATGGCGCGCTTGTACCGGTTTGTCAGCATGCTGCGCGAGGCATTGTGGTCCGTCCGAGCAGGTACGACGGGCTTCACAGAGTTCGACTACGCCAATTACGCCCGTGCATGCCTAGCAAGGATGAGAGAAATTTCGCAGTCCTCGGAATTCGCTGACAGCTTGCACCTACTCGAGAACACCAATCAAGGAGAAATGAATGACTTACGCCAACGGCACAGCTGACCCCGTAGGCCTGGATGCGACACGGTTCGAAACCAGAATCGGACACGAGGGCTACGTCCGGCGGCTCCCGGAGCGAGTCACCCGCACCATCACCGCCAGCAAATTGGAGGTCACCGACCGGTTCCGGGAGGTAGTAGACCTGTTCGGCGAGGACCACCAGGAGACCCCCGCAGGGTTCCGCATCGAGATGGCTACCCACGGTTCGGTCACCAGCGTCGACCTCGTCCGAGACATCGGATACGAACGGGGCGGCACGCCCCGGCCAACGCCGCTGCTGTTCTCGGCCGACTCCGCCAACCCCTACGAGGTCTCGGACTGCGCGCCCCTGATCGCCAACGTCACCTGCAACCCTGGGATCGTCTACGACCTCTTCATCAATAACCCGGACGCAAACATCGGTGGACACTTCACGACCCTCGACGAAGTCCTTGTGGAGTTGAGCAAGGCGGCCGGACCAGGATGCGATGTCTCAGTCGAGATCGCGAACCCTTATGGCGACATCAACGAGATCCTGGAGGAGGTAGCGCGCTACGAGGAGATCCTGACCCGGCACCGGCTGGTGGTGAAGGTTCCACATACCGGCCCGCTCTCCGCAGACACGGCTGGCGACCTTCTCAAGGGCAACGGATTGCTTCGCAAACGCTACAACTCTGGTGCCCCGCGCGACATGCTGCGGGGCCACGCGCTCGCTCGGCAACTGCACGACCTTGGGCACCGGGTGAACTTCACTTTGATGTTCGAGCCGCACCAAACGCCGTTGGCGCTGCAGGCACGCCCCTACTTCATCAACGCCTTTGTGCGGCACCGAGCTGACGCCACGAGGCGGATGCGTGGATTCGTCGCTGCCTACGACGCGACTTCAGACGAGCAGTTCGTCGCGGACCTCAGGGACTACCTCGTTCGCATGGACTACCTCGGTACCGACGACAAGGCCTTGGACCTCCTGACGGTCCTGCGGTTGACTCGCACACTTCTGCGTCAGC
>DMNR01000034.1 GCA_003452655.1 Actinomycetota bacterium
CGTATCCAATGTTGTTCGACATACCTAGACATCGGCACGATCAGTGGGCTCAAGGGTGGCTGTACGCTGAGGGACACCCCGAATGGCGCTCGCCGCGCACCCGCATTTGGTATAGCATCAACGCTATGGCCTGGGGATTGGTGGAATTGGAACCCGAGGTTGCCGATTGGCTGGAAAGCCTGCCGACAGCCAACTTCGCCACGGTCGCGTTCTATATCGACTTGTTGGCCGATCAGGGACCGCTACTCAGCGAGCCCTACACGCGCCAGTTGGATGGCAGGTTGCGGGAGCTACGACTACATCTCAATCGCCAGGCAATGCGGATCAGCTACTGGATCGCGCCGGGGCGGCGAATAGTGCTCATGACGGTATTCACCAAGAGCAGCCGACAAGCACCAAGGGAAATCCAGCGTGCCAAGCGTGCCTTGGCTTGTTGCATAGCAGATGAACACACTACGGATAAGGATGAGAACAATGACTGACCGCCAAGACTGGAATCGCATACGCGACTCACGCATGAGTGAACCTGGTGCAGATGAGGCTTATCAAGCAGCCCGCCTGGCGTACGAACTTGGGCGGACAGTCAGAGAGCTGAGGGAACACGCGGGCTGGAGTCAGACGCAACTGGCAAAGGCAGCGGGGATGACGCAGTCCGCCGTCGCCCGTTTCGAAGCAGGTGGAACGGTGCCGACATTGACCGTGCTCGAGCGACTAGCGAATGCCCTTGACGCCACCCTCACCGTCAACGTCACGCCGCGCACCCACGTGGCATGAATCAGCCAACGTGCCGTTGACCTAAAACGTCCGGTTGTGGCCGGGCAACTAGATTGCACCGCCGTTCGCGGCGATCGCAGGCTACGCGAACGGGCGTTCCACTGGCGCATCTGTATGACAAAACGTATACTGTGGGAATGAGCACCACAGATGTCTGGCAAGCCCGCCTCGGAGCGGACTCTGAACGTTTCGATGCCGCTCGAGAAGTGCTTGGACTATCCCGGTCTGAAGCCATTCGACGCGCATTGGTCTATTTGGAACACGACGCACGGCAGAAGACTCTCGCGACGGACTACGAAACCTTCTACGGGCCTGCGCACGACTCAAGCCCTATCGAGAACAGCATCGTCGCTAGATGAAGCGCGGCGACATCTGGGACATCGACTTCCCGGGCGCCGGACGTCATCCGGGTCTCGTTCTCACCAACGATGTCCTGTTGGCGCGGTTAGGCAGTTTCACCGTCGCTCTGGTCACCCATACTGAAGGCCCAGCCTCCACTCACGTGCCAGTCGGTCCACCTGAAGGGTGCGACGAGAGCTTTGTCAATCTCACCGATATTCACACAGTGCGCGCACGGAATTTCAAACGCAAGCGCGGCGAGGTCGATTGGCGGAAAGGGCGTCAGATCAACTACTCCCTGATTCGGACCCTTGACTTAGACCAGCCCTGACACGAAACCTCCCATTTCGGCACTAGGTCCTACGAGAAAGCTGGTCCTGAGACAATCAGACCATGTCGAAAAAGAAGGTCAGTCACGTGATGCGGTGGTTTACATGCGAATGGCGCGGTCTCGACAGCGACGAAGAGTATCTCGCCGTGTTCCCGAAATATCTCGAACACGTCGCCGCGATCCGCGACGATCTGGTGCCCGGTGCAGCCGCGATTCTCGAGCTCGACCTGCATGACGGCCAGGTTCAAGAGTGGAGCGACGACGCTGGGTTATTTGTCTGGCGAATCCTCATTGGCGACTTGCAGCGGGGCTACCAGCTCGCGACCATCACATACTCGAACACAGATCTGCTGGGTATGGACGGAGTCGAACTCACCGCGTTCGGGCTGATGGGCGAGGACGCCGAGATACTCCACGATGAGATTGACGTTGCAAGTGACGGCAGGACAGACCACCGCTTTCTGTTTTGGCCTTATACCGAGTTTGGCCTGCGGTTCAGCCAAGTCTCGATCGATCTCGTACCCGCTTCCAGCGAACAACGCCGATGAAGCGATTACTCGACTCAGGCAGGTAGCAACTTGGGTCGATTTAGTGGATGCCCAGTATCGAGGGATAGTCGCCGGGCCGAATCTCCGCTGAGCAGATCAGCCGTCGCGGCCAAAACTCCGCGC
Organism: Actinomycetota bacterium; assembly: GCA_003452655.1. Classification (GTDB taxonomy): domain Bacteria; phylum Actinomycetota; class Actinomycetes; order S36-B12; family UBA10799; genus UBA10799. The sequence goes on from DMNR01000034.1 coordinate 2,116, forward strand.
TCAAATCCGAGGGCCACCGTTTTCGGTCGCCGCGACGACGGCGTCGACAAACGTCGGCCGCCGGTTTCGGTCACCCAGGTCGGCGGTGAGAAACGTCCGTTAGTCCTCGACTCGAAACAACCCTGATCGATTCTGTACGTCGATACGCGATCTTTCCGAGGTCATGCGGGTGATCTTGGGATCGGCGTCAAGCATCGCCCGTGGCGGGCCACGAATACAGTGCCTCTAGTCAACGCGTTTCCTTGCCGAAGCGGGTCCTGGGGGCCGACATCGCAACGCGGCGTGCGTCTTCGATGGTGTCGAAGTCGTTTTGCTGACCATGTCAGCACGTTACCGCTCGGGGTTAGCGCTACCCCAGGCGCAGAACCACCCGACTCAGCCAGCGGTCGGCAAGCCAGGCCAGCCGACAGCTGGCACGCCGTCGCCCTGTCGGTGATGTTGTCGGGTTCTGCGGAGATGGGGCAGATGTCGACCACGCAGCGGGCCAGGGCTACCGCCTCAGCACGTCGTGCACTGAGAGGATGGCTCCATGACTCGTGCCGCTGAGCTTCCCGACGATTCGTCGACCGATCCTGAGTCTGACGCGCAGGGCAGTAGCCCAAACCGACTGCTGCCCTTACTGCTCGCGATGGCGATGTTCGTGCTTGTGGTGGACACCACGATCATGAATGTGTCGATCTCGGCGGTTGCCGAGAGTCTGGACACCTCGGTCAGTAGCGTGCAGTCGGCGATCGCCCTCGAAGCGCTCGTCTCAGCGGCTTTCATCCTGATCAACAGCAAACTTGGCGACCTGATGGGTCGCAAACGGGCGTACGTGATCGGATTGGTCGCCTACGCAGTCGGTGCACTGGCCATGACCCTCGCTCAGTCCGTCACAGCAATCGTCATCTTCTGGGCGCTCATCGGTGGGCTGGGAGCCTCGCTCCTGCTTCCCGCGATGCAGTCACTGATTCACGGCAACTTCGAGGGGGCAGCGCGCGCAAAGGTTTACGCGCTGGTTGGCGCGTCCATGGCCATCGCCGCAGCCATCGGCCCGCTGATCGGCGGTGTGATCACCACCTTCTGGTCGTGGCGGGTCAACTTTCTGTTGGAGGCTGTGATCATCGCGGTGGTCCTGTCAGGCATCAGACTGGTTCGTGACGTTCCCTACACCGGAGAACGCAGCGTCGACACAGTCGGCGCGGTCCTGTCGGTTTTGGGCATGGGCGGAGTTGTGCTCGGCATTTTAGTCTGGCAGGAGGGAGGCGAAGCTGTGCTCGCGCTGCTCGCTGTCGGAGCTATCGGCCTCTTCGGGCTGGCCCGCTGGTTGGTCCGACGCAAGCGTGAGGGAAAACCCATCCTGCTCGACCCGGGCCTGTTCAAATCCCCCCACTTTCAGGTCGGCATCACACAACAGATGCTGCAGCAGATCGCGCTCGGTGGGGCGATGATCGTCATCCCTCTCTTTCTCCAAATCTCCCTGGAATACAACGCGTTGGAAGCGGGCTTGGCAATCGCGCCCTTGTCCCTGAGTATGTTCTTCGTCGCGCTCGCTGCCGGACGACGTGCGGGCAAACGTCGCCCCGCCGTCATCGTGCGCACCGGATTTGGCCTGGCTCTGCTCGGCATGCTCCTTGTGATTCCCGTCGTGCCTCGCGCCGAGGCAGATCAGGGCGCCTGGGTGCTCCTCCTGCCACTGTTGATCGCCGGCTCCGGACTCGGCTTGCTGGTCTCGCAACTCAACAACTACACGCTCGCTCCCATCGAGGAAGAGCGATCAAGCGAAGCCGCCGGAGTCAACTCCGCGGGGGGCAACTTCGGGCTTTCCTTCGGCCTAGCCATGGCCGGCGGGATCATGCTGGCGACCATGGCGTTCTCGTTCACCGCGCTGACCGACTCCAGCACGGTGATCCCCGAGGACCAAAAGCAGACGATCTCAACGGCACTGGAAGAAAACGCCCAAATCGTCAGCGACACCCAACTCCAAACCCTGGTTGCCGAAGAGCCACCGGCGGTGCAAGCCGAGATCACCGCCATCAACGATCAGGCCAGAGCCCGCTCCCTCCAAGTGGCCATGCTAATCCCCGTCCTGGCCTGCCTGCTCGGATTCGCCAACGCCTTCCGGATGGTGCGGCTGCCAGACATCGAACCAGCCTCCCACCAGGGCCTTGACCTCGGCTGACTCCCAACCCCAATCAAGTCAGGGACCACACATCCGCGAACCGAACGACCCCTTCACCGACGCCTGCCCGGCGAAGTCGAAGCAGCTAGCCAGATGTGGAGCCGGTATCGCGGAATCGCCATGCCTTGGCGGCAGTAGTGCGTTCATGGCTTGGATGCCGATGTTGAGGTCGACGATGTTGACGCCTGAGAGGGCGATTGCCATTCCGGTGAGGAGCACGGCGGCGTAAACGATGTAGAACCAGGGCGCTTCGCGGGGTGTGTTTTCCAATGAGGAGTTTCGGTCGCCCCCACCGCGCCCCTGTGTAGGGGCCGTGGCCGTGAGGGAGCCAGGCGCCCAAAAAGGTGTCCGAAACCTATTGGCGACCGAAACCAGCACGCGGACGTTTTTAGTCGCCCTCAGACACGGGGGTGGGCGACCCTCTTTCAAAGGCCCCGCGCCGCCCACTCTGACAAGTTCGCCCGGACTCCGGCGGTAGCACCCTCTGCGCCCAATGCGCGGACATTACCTATCCGAATCCGTGACATCGATGTCCGATCTCCTCATGACATTGAATGTCCGTTTACACCTGGGTCAGGCCCTTGATGCGCGCCGAAGTTCAGACTAACGAAGGGCTGGTCGGATCACCCGGTGTGCGAAGTCTCAACAAGCCCACTTGCACATGCGAGGTACCCCAGGAGTTCCGGAAATGCTCGCCGAAATTGCCGTAATTCCGGTTCGTTCCGGCTTTAGTCGCAACTTCCGGAATTAGCCCAGCCTCATCGTCTACTCGTGAGCCATGTCCACGAATCTTGAGTAGTGGCCTTGGAATGCCACCGTGATCGTCTTCGTCGGGCCGTTGCGGTGCTTGGCGACAATAAAGTCTGCTTCGCCGGGACGCGCCTCGCGGTCGTACGCGTCTTCTCGGTGAAGAAGCATGACCATGTCGGCATCTTGTTCAAGGCTGCCGGACTCACGAAGGTCGCTGATCATTGGCTTCTTGTCGGTGCGCTGCTCGGGACCACGGTTGAGCTGGCTGATCGCGACCACCGGAACCTCAAGCTCCTTCGCAAGTAGCTTGAGAGACCGCGAGAATTCCGAGACTTCCTGCTGACGGCTTTCAACCTTGCGACCGCTCGTCATGAGCTGCAGGTAATCAACGATCACCAAACGCAGGTCGTGCTTCTGCTTGAGTCGGCGACACTTTGCCCGGATCTCCATCAATGTGAGGTTCGGGGAGTCGTCGATAAACAGCGGCGCGCTCGACAGCTCACTTTGAGTTTGCGCGATGCGCATCCAATCTTGATCGGACAACCCGCCATTGCGTAGATGCTGCAGCGGAACGCGTGCCTCGGCCGAGAGCAAGCGCATGATGATTTCGTTGCGCGCCATTTCCAGCGAGAAAATCGCGCTCGTAAGCCCGTGCTTAATGCTCGCCGAACGCGCGAAGTCCAGGCCGACGGTTGACTTACCCATTGCCGGGCGTGCCGCGACGATGATCATCTGACCGGGATGCAACCCGTTCGTGAGGCTGTCGAAGTCGGTGAAGCCAGTCGGCACTCCTACGAGTTGGCCGCCGCGTGAATCGATCGCTTCGATTTCCTCGATCGCGCCCTGCATGAGGTTCTCAAGCGGTTGGTAGTCCTCGGCGCCGCGTTCGCCGGTGACGTCGTACACCTCTGCCTGCGCACGGTCGACGAGCTGATCAACCTCGCCCTCTGCCGCGTACCCCATCTGAGCAATCCGCGTACCGGCCTCAACAAGCCGCCGAAGGACGGCTTGTTCAGTGACAATTCGCGCGTAATACCCGGCGTTCGCCGCGATCGGAACGCTGGCCGTCAGCGTGTGCAGGTAGGGAGCGCCACCAATGCGCAGTAGCTTGCCACCCTTTGCAAGGTAGTCCGCGACCGTGACTGCATCGACAGGTTCATTCCTGCCATACAGGTCAAGGGCCGCGGAAAAGATCTCCTGGTGGGCGGGCTTGTAGAAGTCAATTTCGCGAACAGTCTCAACAACTTCGGCTATCGCGTCTTTGCTGAGCAGGAGCGCGCCGAGCACACATTGCTCGGCCGCGATGTCTTGCGGAGGCGTACGTTCGTGAGTGGTCGATCGCACGTCAGCGACGTCGGAGCCCGAAACGTCGGCAATGCTCATTGCGCCTCCACGATGCCTGCCAATCTTGCAACTGGCGCAACTGCGATTCGTAGTTGCAGGACTCTTATTACCCTGCCGGTCTGACGTTTCGTGGCAACTCCGCGCAACTAGCCGCTAGTGGCGATCTGGCGCTGTGGATGTAGCTGTGTACGAGCTGTGGAGGACACGCTTAATGTTCATCCACAAAGATGTGGACAACTTGGGGATAGAGCCCGATCTTCACGGCGGACTACCCCTCTGACCTGCGAAAACGCAAATTCCACGCTGTGGGTGAAAAATGGTTGGCTAGGTCACCTCCACGTTAGCGTTCGGTAAACGCTGGATTGACGCCTAATCGGCGCAGGAACCGAGCAAGCACGTCATGGCGTTGCCTACCCTTAAGCCATGCGCCCGCGTCAAGATCGATACCAGATCGCGGTCGTCTGCCTGGGCAATATCTGCCGATCTCCTATCGCCGAAAAGGTCCTCGAGCAACGGCTGGCGGTAGCCGGACTTGATCGCCTGGTTACGGTCGAATCCGCCGGAACGGCGGGGTGGCACGTGGGTAAGGCTGCCGATCCACGATCGCAGGGCGCTCTGCGCCGCGCGGGATACTCCTATGGACACACCGCCCAGCAGTTTGACCCGGCCTGGTTCGAGCGAACAGACCTCGTACTTGGCATGGACTACGACAACGTCCGGGATCTGCGCGGCATGGCACCGGATTCACTGGAGGCCGGGAAGGTACGCATCTTTCGGTCATTCGACCCCTCGCTCATGCACCTGCCGGAAGACGACCCAGCGCTGGCGACGCCCGACCCGTACTACGGGACAGATGCCGACTTCGATGCGGTGGTGGCAATGGTTGAGCCCGCCGCTGACGGGATCATCGATCATGTGCGCTTGGAGCTCAGCAATTCGCGGTGGGGCGTAGCTAGCGATTGACGTCCGGCACGTACCCAATTGACCAACGCGCTGCACTCGCCCAACGCTTGACCCGCTTTGTTGTGACCTTCGCCGGCAATTCAACTGTCAGTGCGGCACCAGCTTGGGACGTGTTGAACCACCCAGCAAGCGTGCCCCGACACTCGCCGAGGCAGTCGAACGACTTGACCGCGAGCTTCATCCTCGCCGCCAGGCCTTGGGTGAGGCCTGCATTCTTCTGCCGATAACTGTCCACGCCGTTCCCGTGCTGGTGGTAGATCAGCACAACATCAGGCTTGACCGCTTCCAGAAACGAGATGTACGCCTTCGTTTCTGGCTCTGAAGCTGGAGCTGGCCCTGGGTAGTACTCACGGCTAAGCGCCGTGCCCTGCCAGAGGTACGTACCGTTGCGGTTGAGATCAACTTTGTGGGCGTTCTGGCGCTGATACTTGCGGGCACCATCGGGATTGAGGTTCCTGATCACCCACATCGCTGATCCGCTCGGTGCGCCGAGTTTCTCGAGTCGCTTCGCCACCGGAATGCCACCGAGTTCGTTGCCGTGCATCGAACCAATCATCACGCCGATGCGCGTGGCAGTGGCGGAGCCGTAGAGGCGAGCGACGATACGGCGGCCCTGAACCGAGTACCCAATAGTGCGCTTGGCAACCACTCCGGCCGAACGCTCAACGGGAGTTGGCGGGTTCGACACCGGCATCATGTTCGTCAGAATGAACTGCGCCGCGGCGGCTGGTGCGGCCACAGCCGCGCTCGCCGGAAGGGCGAATGATGCGATCAACCCTCCAGCAAGAACAACGCCCACGCCGCCGCGACTGAGTCGTCGCAGGGGCGTGGGCGTTGTCATGAGGTAACTCTAAGCAGCAACCACATCGATCGTCACTGATGCGGAAACTTCTGGGTGAAGTTTTACCTGAACCTTGTGCTTTCCAGCTGTCTTGATCGGGCTCGCCAACGTGATCGAGCGCTTCTCGAGCAGCGGGCCGCCGTTCGCGCGCACCGCGTCGGCGATGTCGCCGACGTTGATCGAGCCGAACAACTTGTTGTTGGCACCAACGCGAGCGGGTAGCTTCACGTCAAGACCCTCAAGCTGGTTCTTCACTTCATTCGCGTGAGCCGCATCGCGGATCGCTCGCGCATCACGAGCACGCTTGATCTGCGTGATCTGCTTCTCGGCACCCTTGGTCCACTGGAACGCAAGGTTGCGCGGCACGAGGTAGTTGCGGCCGTAACCGTCCTTTACCTCGACGATGTCGCCAGGTGCTCCGAGGCCATCGACTTCCTGGTTGAGGATGAGTTTCATCTTCTAGTCCTGTTCGATTCGCGGCCGCGACTAGCGGGCAGTCGACGTGTAGGGGAGCATCGCCATTTCGCGGGCGTTCTTAACCGCAGTGGCGATGTCGCGCTGATGCTGGGTGCAGTTGCCGGTTACTCGGCGGGCACGGATCTTGCCGCGATCTGAGATGTACTTGCGCAGCAAGTTCAGATCCTTGTAGTCAATGTGATCGACCTCTTCGCGACAGAAGACGCACGCCTTCTTCTTCATCGGCCGGGGTGGTGGTTTTGCCATGAGTAGCTCCGAAAATTTGTAAGAGACGGAAAGTTGTTATGGATTAGAAAGGCGGTTCATCCGCTGCAGCAGGGCCAGTTGCCCACGGGTCATCGTTTCCGGTACTGCGACCAGTGGAGCCGGAATCGAATCCGCCCCCGCCGCCGCCGGCGCCGTTACGGCTGACCTTCGAAATCTTCGCTGTGGCCGAACGCAGCGCTGGGCCAACGTCTTCCACGTCAATTTCGAAAACGGTGCGCTTCTCACCGTTGTTGGTTTCGTAGGACCGTTGCTTGAGACGACCGCTGACGATCACCCGGGTGCCCTTGGTCAAAGACTCAGCGACGTTCTCGGCGTACTGCCGCCAAACCGAGCAGGAGAGGAACAGCGATTCGCCGTCCTTCCACTCATTCGTTTGACGATCGAATGCGCGAGGAGTTGATGCAACTCGGAAGTTAGCGACAGCAACTCCGCTGGCAGTGAATCGCAGCTCCGGGTCGTCGACCAGGTTTCCAACGATCGTGATGGTGGTGTCACCAGCCATGATGTTTTGTCCTTTCTAGCGGCAACGCCGCGAGTTTGTCGCCGATCACGCAATGCGAGGGCGTCGGATGAATCGAAGACTAGGCAGCGTCCTTCTTGACGACAGGTGCCCGTGTCACCTTGGTACGCAACACAGCTTCGTTGAGGCTCAGTTGACGATCGAGTTCTTTGACGGTCTCGATCTTGCAGGTGAGGTCAATGACGACGTAGATGCCATCAGACTTCTTGTTGATTTCGTAGGCGAGGCGACGACGGCCCCAAATGTCTACGTTGTCGACTGTTCCACCCTCGCCGCGGACGACGTTAAGGAACGTCTCCAGGCTTGGCTGAACTGTCCGCTCTTCAAGATCCGGGTCAAGAATGACCATCACTTCATACTTACGCATGCTTCAGACCACCTCCTTTGGGCTAAATCGGCCACGGACGATCCGTGGCAGGAGGTCACACATGTCAACACACATCGAGATTGAGCTACCCAGAAATTCCAGATCCCCAGACGCGATTGCGTTGCTTAAGGGTACCTGCTCGCGATCAAGCGTCGCAGGGGCTATCCCCAATTGCCGTCCGGTCCAAGATTTGCCTGTCCGAATTGGTCTACAACGCTGCGTTCATCACTCGGGCAACCTGATTTAGACGCGCCTTGCCGACCGCCTCGGACCGATTCCGATTCGTCAGGATCGCCATCTCGTACTGGC
>DMNR01000397.1 GCA_003452655.1 Actinomycetota bacterium
GATTACGACGACTCGTTTGTGGCCTACATCAACGGCGTGGAAGTCGCACGGGCAAACCTCCAGAACGCCAATACCTTCGTTCCCCGCACAGCAGTCGCTACCACCACGCGCAATTATGCAGGTGTCCCAACTACGTTTGTCATCAGCCCGGCCAAGAACGTACTCGTTCCCGGCGCGAACGTGCTGGCAGTACAAGCGCACAATGTATCCATTGGGGATGGTGATATCGCGGTGAGCGCTGACCTTCGGATCGGTTCGGCAGGCACCCGTCTGGTGGCAAACAACTCCCCATCCTGGCGTTACAAGGTCGGCACCGCCGAGCCGGTCGTCGATCTCGATGGTGCAATCGAGGACAATCCAGAAGCACCGGCATCGGTGAATGACTGGGTGGAACTATACAACCGTGGAACTGCCCCAGTTTCGCTAAGCGGCTGGTCGCTGAGCGACCGCTCCGGCACCTCGCAGAAGTGGCTGTTTCCAGATGTAAGCATCCCGGCGGGCGGGTACATCGTGGTGATCCTCGATGGGCAGGACATCAAGGCACCCGGAACCAATGGTTATCTTCACGCGGATTTCTCGCTGGATTCAGATGGCGAGTATCTCGGGCTCCGCGATGCAGCGGGCGCACTCGTGCAGGAGTTCCCTAAGCTGCCACCCGGTTCGCCGTTTCACTCGTTTGGCAGAAACACCCAAGGCAAGTACGTATATTTTGATCAGGCCACACCGGGAGCCGCGAATGTCGGAACCGAGTTTTCCGGAATCGTCGCACCGCCTGTGCCCTCAAACCCCGGTGGCTTTCTTGGTGGGGCGACGTCGGTCACGCTCACCAGTCCGACTCCCGGCGCGACCGTGCGCTACACGGACACGGCCAATGCAGCAGGCCCGACCGATGGCTCGGAGCCTACCGAGACGACGGGCCTCGCCTACAGCGGCGGAATCAGCATCGGAAGCACCCGCGTCCTTCGCGCCGCAGCGTTTGCTCCCGGAATGATCCCCTCGCCCGTGGTCTCCTTCACCTACTTGATCGGAGAACCGGCCCCGCGGCCGAGTCTTCCGGCTGTGTCCATCATTGGCAACCAACTGCGCTCGCTGTACCGCCCCTACGGGACCATGGCCATCGTCAACAACATGAGCGCCAACTATCCCGCAGGACCGTGGTCGGCGCTCGGTGACATGCAGCAATACAACAACGCCAACTTCCGTGGGATCTGGGGCGAACGTCCCGTAACCTGGCAGCACATTGCGGCAAATGGTGGGCCGCTGTTCAATCTCGACATCGGTCTCCGCATGGCCGGAAGCCCTTATACCCGTCCACGCTACGTTCTCACGGGACCAAACGGCGCGACGCCGAACACGACCGCTTGGAGCACGACCAATGCGCTCGACAAGCCGTCGATGAACTTCTACATGCGTGATGACCTGGGTGGAGATCCGCTGAAATACTCGGTCATTCCGAAATCCCCTGTCACTTCCTACAGCGACTTCCGCTTCCGCGGCGGCCACAATGACTTGAACCCCTTCATCCTGGATGAACTGGCGCGGCGGCTCTTCATCGATACAGGCAACAAGGGAAGCCTCGGTGTGAACACCACGCTGTACATCAACGGTGCGTTCAAGGGGATCTTCAATCTCGTCCAGCACGTGCGTCAGGAATGGCTCCGGGAGGCCTTTCGGAGCGACCTCGATTGGGACGTCTTGCAAGTCGGTGTACCGTCTGATGGCGATGGCATTGCGTATCAGGAGATGTTCACGTTCCTCCGCAACAATCCGCAGAGCGTGCTGGTGAACTACCAGGGGATGCAGGCGCGCCTCGATATGACCGCTTTCATCGATTATCTCCTCCAGAACATCTACACCTGCACGGGCGACTGGCCGCACAATAACTGGATCGCCGCACGCGAGCGCTCCACAAGCGGTACGTTCAAGTTCTTCACCTGGGATGCCGAAGGTGCGTTCGGTGCGTTTGGCCTCACGGTGACGAGCAACAACTTCGTCACCCAGCCGCAGAACAACGGCGCTCCGGGCACGCAAAGCTCGCTGTATACGACGACGCCGCAGACCGACTCGATCAGCGCGGGTGCACGGATTCTCTATACCCTGCTGCGCGATAGCCCCGAATTCAAGCTGCTCTTCGCCGACCGGATCCAGAAGCACTTTTTCAATGGCGGAGCGCTGACCGATAGCGCAATCACTGCGCGCTACACCGAGCTGGCAAATGAAAGCGCTCCGTTTATCGCGGGTTTCAATTCGACACGCGTTCCGAACTGGGTAAATGGCATCGGCGACTCCAACCGGTGGACGGTGACGCTCAGCGGAACGACGATCGTGTCCACAACCAACGCTCCGAGCCGCCGCAAGGTTCTCCTCGACGGATTCACGAACGACCAGGCCGTCTCCTATCTGCCCGCAGGACCGGTCACCGGCTACTTAAAAGCGCAGGGGCTCTTTCCTGCCACGCTGGCACCGTCTTTCGGTCAGTTCGGCGGCACGGTGACTCCGGGATACAACCTCGTGATTACCAATCCAAATGCAGGCGGAGGCACTGTCTACTACACGACCAACGGTCTCGATCCGCGTCTTCCCGGTGGTGCAGCCCAAGGCACGACGTACACCGGCCCGATACCGATTACGTCGGTGACGACCGTAAAATCCCGCGTCTTGAGCATCGGCGGCGAGTGGAGCCCTCTTACGGAGGCCACCTTCCGCACCGGTACTGCACCTACGCTGTTGATCACGGAAATCATGTACAACCCGCCGGCTTTCACGCCGCCGGCTTCCACAACTCCCGTGGACGGCGATGAGTTCGAGTTTATCGAGCTCAAGAACACCGGCTCCGCACCGGTCAATCTCTACAATCTGCGGTTGAGCGGCGGGATTGACTTCACGTTCCCACCCGGTGCGACGATTCCTGCGGGGGGATTCGTTGTGCTCGCGAAGAACTCTGCCCGGCTGGCGCTCAAGTATCCGGGCGTGATGGTGGCCGGGCAATATGGCCCCAGCTCGAGCCTTTCCAATGGCGGCGAGACACTCACGCTCGTGGATCCATTCGGCGATACGATCATGAGCTTCACGTACGACGACGACCCTCCGTGGCCGACGTCGGCCGATGGGGGCGGGCGCTCACTCGTGCCGAGCCAGCCAAACAGCAACCCTTCACCGAACCTTTCCACCTCTTGGCGCGCCAGCACAAACCTCGGCGGATCGCCGGGAATGGACGATCCGTAACGGGAAGTTTACGCAGTTCAGTCTCTCCCGTTCCCATCGAGAACGTCGCGAAAACTTCCCATCTCCCGAAACCGCACCGCCCGGCGGCCGCAATCCCTCCAAACCCCCAAGACGTTTTGACGGAGCAGGAACGCCGCGTGTTTCAAGACTCCGCTCTCGGGCCCACAGTCAGATGAACCGTCTATCAATCAAGCTCGATTCGTGGGGAGTACTGGCTGGTTTCTGCCGTGGGGGAACGATCGCCCCCCAACAGCGAGCTCGTGTGATCATCGCGTTGGGCGCTGTCAGGCTAGCGGAACGAGTTGGAGCTGCGACTTCCCCGCATCGTTCAGATGAGAAAAGGGAACTCGCAGCAAGTTTCTCGATGGGGTGAGAGGTTAAGCCGGAGTAAGTAGATGAACAAAGTATCGGCGAGAATTTTACTTTTCAATGATTGCTGGGAAGTGCGCGGGAAACCTAGGGAGACTGCACTTGTCGTTGAAGATGCCGCTACGGGGTGGCTAACGCTCATTGGGACGTGCGCGCCCAGACCCTGCACTAGACTGTCGGAGAGCTGTGTGGTAGGGGTACCAAAGGGGGCAGCATGAAACGTACGATCTGGGTGGCGCTTTGCGTTGGGATCGGTTTCGCCTTGGTGATCGCGTGTGGCACAGGTGGGACGAGTGGTACCGGCGATACCAGCGATATCGGCGATGTTGACGGCTCCACCGGAGGCGTACAGCAAGATGTCTTTATCAACGAAGTCGTGCATGCCGCTTCGGAACGGCAACTGCGCTGGCCAACGGCGAAGACTCCGAAGCTCGGTGCCAGCCCCGCGTTCTACGAGGTGGGGTTCGATGACAGTGCGACGAAAGGCTGGCAGAGCGGACCTGGACCGTTCGGTTTTGGCACGACGACCCCGGCCGCTCCAGCGTTTGGCACGAATACCCAGACGCAGATGCAGAACCTCACCCCGACGCTGTATCTGCGGAAGACCTTTACAGTTAGCGCGGCCGATGCCGCGAAGACAGATCCTCTCCAGCTGATCACGAGCTACAATGACGGCTTCATCGTCTACGTAAACGGCGTGGAGATCGCCCGTCGCTGGGCCGGCCCTGCGGGTCAATTCCAGTATCACGACCAGCACGCGTACGACCCGGATTTGAATTCGACCGCGCAGGATGTGACTCTTAATACCGAGACGGTGAACCTCGGCGCGGCGAATACACGTCTCGTTGCAGGAGCCAATGTCATCGCCGTTCACGCGCTGAACGTCGTCCACACCAATGCGAACTTCGTCTTCAGCGGCAGCCTTGGAATAGGGGGTGCCTCACCTGTGACGCTTTTGAACGCGACCGACACCTGGCGGTACTTTCCGGGGGTCGTAGAACCGGCAGGCGGACTCTACGATCCGGCGCTGCTTTTCAGTGGACGGCTCTCGGTGCCGTGGGGCAAGGCGGCGTACGACGACTCGACCTGGACCGCCGGACCCGGACCGCACGGCCAGGGCATCGCGGGCATGGGAACCAGCGTCGCCGGTGTCGTCGG
>DMNR01000045.1:0-2191 GCA_003452655.1 Actinomycetota bacterium
ATGTCCAGCGACCCAAAAGCGAAGCGCGACAGCGCTGTGATCGACTCCTCCGCGAACCCCTGACCCCACGCCGCTTGGGCACCGATCATGATCCCGATGTCGGCGCGGTTGTGTCGGCGGTCGATTGGGCCAAGTTTGATGTTGCCGATGTACCCCATCTGCGGCTCGATGATGGCAGCGAAGACGACGTTGTCAAGAGCCAGAGTCGCATCGACATAATCACGCAAAGTGTTCAGATCCGGGCAGCCAACCGTCTCAAGGAACCTCGTCACCTCCGGGTCATTCAGCCAGCCGAGGTACTGCTCTCCGACGTCATCAGCATTGACCGACCTCAGAACCAGTCGCTCGGTTTTGATGTTGATGGGGATCGCCACGATCAGGCCAGCCGCTGGAAGCCGCTGTGGGCGGTTCCATTTGGCAAGTGTGCAAGCAGCTCCTCGTCAGACTCGATCTCTGCAAGGGCGTCGAAGACAGGGCGCAACGTGTCGAAATAGCCGTCGAGGACTTCGGAATCGTGGGCGACTGAGGCATAGGTCGCAGTTCCCGCAATGTAGCCCCGGGCGAGCATCTCCTGGGTGACGAAGGTCTTTACTGCCAACGGGTCGAGACCGCTCACCAGGAAGCTTCCCAGCGCGGGAAGCCCCTGCGTCTGGATCGGGAGCCCCACCGTTTCGGCCAGCTCAACCCACCTCCTCCGGATCTCAAGCCCGATCGCATCGATTCGAGCGGGAGCATCCTCGGAACGCATTGCCGCAAGGCTTGCAAGGCCCGCAACTGGTCCGATGCGCTCGGTCCAGAACGTGCTGGAAATAAAAGTGTTTTGAGCCGCTTGCATCACCGATTCCGTGCCAATCACTGCGCTGATGGCGTAGCCGTTGCCCAACGTCTTACCGAACACCGCAATGTCGGGTTCGACGTTGTGCAGCAGGTGCAGACCACCCAAATTCTTGCGGAAGCCCGATGTGCATTCGTCGAAGACCAGAACGGCCCCGTGGCGAGATGCGACAGCCCGGACGCCATCAAGGAAGCCCGGGTCAGGCTCAGCCGACCGCTGCACCTCCATGAAGACCACACCGATATCGCCAGTTTCGAGCAGCGACTCGAGTGCTGCCAGATCGTTGTAGGCGAATCCGCGAGCCGAGCCTGCCAGCCCTCGAGGCACGCCGGCGGGATCCAACCCAGGGAGAAGGTGGGTGGCTAGTGGCGAACCCTCCGTGAGATTGGCTGCCAGGTACCAATCGCTCCACCCGTGGTAGCCGCAGAACGCAACGCCGTCTTTCCCCGAGGCAGCCCTGGCGATGCGGACTGCCACTGCACAGGCCTCGCCGCCTGAGCGGGCAAAGCGAGCCATGTCGGCCCAAGGATGCAGATCGACGAGTTGCTCCGCTAGCCAGACCTCCTCTGGACAGTTGAAGGTGGACATGTTTCCGGCAGCGACGGCCTCACTTACGGCCTCGTCCACCTTTGAATGCCCATAACCCAAAATGTTGGTCCCCACGCCCATGAGTCCCACGTCCACGTACATCCGGTCGTCGAGATCCCAAACCCTGCAGCCCTTCGCTCGGGAGAAGTAGGAGGGCCAGCCCGCAGGGAGGTGCATCTCCGCCCGTTTGGACAACAACATGTTGCCACCGGGGATCACACGCTTCGCCCGCTTCCAGAGCTTCTCACCCGTGCCCATCGAGGCACCGCCATCTCGACCAAGATGTCGGTTTCCGGCGAACACTGATGGCTCCGAACGCATCAGCTCGGCAACGTCTTCGAAGCTGAAGCGATTGTGTCCGAAGAAGTCGAAAACAGCACCTATCACTTCAAGGTCTTCGGGCTCGTCCAGCGTCACTCGTTCATCGGGTACCGCCTGCGCGGCCTCAAGAACGGACGCGTGAGTATCCGGATCCCGCTGCATATATGGCGTGACGTGTTCCCGATCGTACGGCTCAATGGCTTCCATCCTTGCCCGCTGTAGAGCTTCAATGGTGAAAGCCTCGACATCAAGCCCATCCGGGAACGATTGTCCAGTCCTGAGGTAGTCATACTGCTTGGTCGCTAGTTCCGAGAGGACACGATCGACCAATTCGGGTGCAACCAGCGGGCAATCTCCGGTGATCCGGACGATGACCTGGGCGTCGGTCGAATCTGCTGCTAGCCCGAAACGATCGAGGACGTCGGTTTCGCTGCCGCGGAAGCAAGT
>DMNR01000045.1:2355-4963 GCA_003452655.1 Actinomycetota bacterium
CTGCACAATCGCCACCACGTGTTGATCGGTGTAGAGGCTCATGGCGAAGTCCTGATCGTCCAGGTACGCGGATCGCATTGAGTAGCAGGTGGGTAGGGAAGTGCCTCAAGTTCGGCAATCAAATCGTCCTCCAATGGTGGGGAGTTGAATGATGCGACCAGCTCGCGTAGCTGAAGGACCGACTCGGCTCCGGCCAACACACCGCGGATTCCTGAGATCGCCTTGACCCAGCCGATCGCGAGGTCCCTCCTCGTCCTGTTGGCGCGTTGCGCCAGCTCCGCGAACGCCACGACGTATGGACGCAACGGCAAAGTCGGGCCGACGAGTTCTAATGGGTCGGCTGCAAGGATGCCCTGAAGCAACACGCTCCGCACATAGACGATCGTTCCGGTTGAGGAGGCTGATGCAATCAAGTCTTGAGTGAGACGACGATCGAAGAGGTTGAGGGGCACCTGCACCACGCCGATACGAGGGTCGTCGACAGCCGCTTCGAACTCGGGCAGGTCGTATACGGATGCTCCCAGACTGCCGACTCGTTCACCTACCAACTCAGATGCAAAGGCGACTACGCGACTCTCGGGCCGAAGCACCTCCGCCGAATCATGGATGTAGAGCACGTCTACGCAGTCGCGCCGCAGATCTTGTAGCGATTGCGATAGGGATTCCGCTGGGCTTCGCTTCGGGTTGAGCTTGGTGTGCACCGGCAGGCCGCACCTTGACTGGCCGATTGTGTCTTCTGCCCGGCCGTATGCTGGCGCTGTGTCGAGGGCGGCTATGCCAAGGCGGGCGGCCAACTCCAAAATATCTACTCCGTCTGACTGATGAGCTTGCTCAGTGTCCCTCACGACCCCGTACCCCGACTGGAACTGCGCAGTGCCCAAGATCAGCTCGGTCGAGTGGTCGATCTCGGTCATCGATTCACAGTTCGGCCGAGATCAGACCACATGATCGGCTCTCCTTGGTTGATGGCCCGGCTCGAGCTCATGCCAACTACTGCTTCGAACTGATCGGGTGCAAGCCCTCCAGCAGGACGTACCGACCGCACATTCGCGGCGGTAATCATCTCTCCGCTGGATATGGGACGGACTGCGCGCAACGAGCGGCGGAACGCCAGGCTGGCTTCCTCGCCTGGTGAGGGACCGAACCGGACGGTGCCGAGCGCAGCATGTACTTCTCGGATAGACGCCACCAACGATCTCAGCTCATCAGGCTCCGACGAAAAGGCTGCGTCTGGGCCGCCATCAGACCGGCGCAGTGTGAGGTGCTTCTCGATGATGCTTGCGCCGAGCGCTACTGCAGCGATCGCAGCACTCGCTCCGACCGTGTGATCGGAAAGCCCAACGGGTAGGTCCCACACTCCTCGCATTGCGGGAATCGTGAGGAGGTCCATCTCTCTGGGATCAGCGGGATAGCCGGAATTGCATCGCAACAGCGCTACGGCTGGTGCACCGCTGGCCAGGGCGGCACCGATGGCAGCATCGATCTCGGCCAAGGTTGCCATCCCGGTAGAGATGATCAACGGTTTTCCTTGAGTCGCTGCATAGCGGATCAACGGGAGATCGACAATCTCGAACGAAGCGATTTTCAAAGCGGGTACATTAAGGGCCACGAGGAAGTCGACCGCGGTGGGATCGAACGGACTTGAGAGCCAAGTGATGCCGAGCTTGTTTGCTTCGGCTACGAGTTCCGGCGTCCACTCCCATGGGAGCATGGCCTCGGCGTACAAGTCGGCCAGTTGTGCTCCGTCCCACAGCGTTCCCCCGCTGATTCGGAAGTCTGGGTGGTCAGATCGCACGGTGATCGTATCTGGAGTGAAGTGCTGGAACTTCACGGCGTCGGCACCGGCCTCGTGGGCCGCATGGATCAGTTCTAGGGTTGCTGCGAGACTTCCACGATGGTTTGCGGACAACTCGGCGATCACAAAGGGAGGTTGGGTGCTGTTGATGGTACGGCCATCGACTACGAGGTCCATCACTTGCCCTTCAAAGCTGCGTGCGACCGCTCGTTGCGCCGCAGTTGATCTTCGATGCCCGGCCGGCAGAGTTGCCAGTCGGCCCGAAGCATAGCGAGGCCAATCACATCAATCCTCTCGTCCCCGCGTCGCACGTGGGATCGAAAGTAGGCCTCGCGACGAAATCCGAAGCTCTCATGCAGCGCAATGACCGAAAGGTTTGTGTCCAGAACCTCGCTCGAGACTTTTTCAAGTTCGAGATCATCGAACGCATAGCGAAGCGTCTGTAACCAGGCACTACTGCCTAGGCCCCGGCCGCGCAGTGCCTGAGATGCGATGTAAAAGCCCCAGGAGCAACGAGCGTTGTGTTCGTCGATGCTGGTGAGACTGATCAGGCCTGCCGGAACCCCGTCAGTTTGGATAATCCAATCTCGACGCGTGGCATCGACGAGCACACTTTTGAACCAACGATCGTGTTCCTCTCGCCGGATCGGAAGATCGGTGAACATGTAACGGCGAACCTCCGGGAGGTTGCGCCACTCGAAGAGGCGTTCGGCATCACCCGTCACAATGGGGCGCAGTTCAACCACGAGAAACCCTTCTATGGTCCGCCTTTGTAAGTGCATCTGCCAACCTCCGGACTCCTTGGCCATCGAT
>DMNR01000408.1 GCA_003452655.1 Actinomycetota bacterium
CCGGTTTCGGGCTGAAAGATAAACGGCCGGTCCTGGTCGGGTCCTGCCCGGCGGCAGAGTTGCACCCCAGCCGTTCGGCTGCCAGTTCAATTTCAATACCCGATTCGCCACTTGACGTCCCGTCCCAAAGCCCGCGCGCCAACCTGTCGTCGCAATCTGACCGACTAAGATACCGAAGAATCAACAGCAGGAGCACGCCTCAATGGCCCGAACGAAGAAGACCGGCCCAGCCGAAGACCTGATGGACCTCGTTGCGCTACTGCCGTGGTGGGTCGGTGTGGCACTAGTCGCGGACAGCTTAAAGAGCGAGGCCTACCGCGGCACGTTCGATCGAGAAACGGCCGAGTGGGGGACTCCCAGCGTAGGTCAGCAGCCCGGTATGCCGGGACGTACAGCGGGGAGTGAATTAGGGGACCCGGTGAGCGCTTCAGCCGAGGCGAAGCAGAGCACCAAGACACCAGTTCCCGCCGAGCGAATTGACCTCGATACGAACTTGATGCGCTCGGAGGGGGACGCAGCCGAAAAGAGCCGAGCGATTCCTCCGCTAGAAGACCGATTCAACGTCAAACGGATCGAGTTGGTCGAGAAGGAGTACCACTTTCGCGACCAGGCCGGCAAGGTTGCCTTCACCGACAAGTTCAGGAGCATCAGCACCGCCAGCGAAATCCCTGCCGCAACAAGAGCCCTGGTGGATCGAGCTGCCGAGCGTGGCTGGGAAACGGTGAGGCTCAATGGGTCGCCCGAGTTCGTGCGGCAAGGGTGGATAGCAGCCACCGCGCAAGGGCTCACGCCTGTAGCTACACCGCGACCGCTGGCGACCGAGAAGCGGCCGCGAAGGAGCGCGTGCGAATTCAGGCTACCCAAGACGCGCGGACCTCGCAAAGGCCCGACGAAGTACGAAACTACTTTCGAGAACAAAGCTGCGGCCGTAGAGACCTTGACCCTCGCACAAGACACGATGGTCGTTGGCGGGTAGCCGGATACTTCATCAAGTAAGTGGTCAGTCAATCGGTAGCCCAACACAGCGATGCCTTACGGAAAAGGATAGATCGCGCGCAGCCGCGATCTATCCGACTGTTGGACGAGCACGGACCAGGTGGCCAGTGGCCGACACAGACAACATCTCCAGGAGATTTGCCCGTCACTGAGGGTGAGGCAGTGCACAGCGCCTGAGGCCGGCGGCTTTTGTCGCTTCCCGAATATGGTCAACAGGACGATGATCACGCGCCCAGGACCCGGTTCTTGCCCGCCCGCTTGGCCGCATACATCGCGTTGTCTGCGCGCTTGATCGCCGACTCGCTGTCTTCGTCCGGTGACAGCTGCGCCACGCCGGCGCTAAAGGTGATCAACAGTTTCTCGGCACCGTCGAGGAAGAACTTCTTTGTCAGGTCACGCTGCAGCCGAACCATGGCCTCGATTCCCTGGTCGAGTGGCGTGTCAGGTAGCAGGATGACGAACTCCTCGCCGCCGTAGCGCGCCAGCGTATCCTGCGGGCGCATGCAATTGCGAGCCACCTTGGCCAGATGCGCCAACGCCTCGTCTCCCACGGCATGACCGCGCTCATCGTTGATGCGTTTGAAATTGTCGATGTCGAGCAAGGCCACACATAGCGCAGACTGATTTCGCCGAACGACCGCCAACTCGCGGGTGAGGGCTTCTTCCAGGCCCTTGCGGTTGAGCGCGCCGGTCAGGGTGTCATGACGCGCCTGGGCGCTGACCCGATCAAGCTCCAGATGGAGGTTGACGATTTCCGCCTTCGTCACTTCGGCGTGCTCTTGCATGCCCTTGAGCTCGTCTCTAGCATCGAGGGCTTGTTGCGCAATCGCCCGTGTGGCCGTCACCATTTGATTAAGCACCGGCGTGAGCTCCGAAAGGCTCTTGGCCTGCTCAATCAACATGGCGTTCTTCTCCATCTGCTCACCAAAGGTACCGGTGGAGCTGCTCATGTCCGATAGCCGTTCGACGAACACGCGCAGCATCTGGCGCATTTCTTCCTGGGCTTCCTGCGCCAGTCCCTTGGCGTCGGATTGCTTGACGATGACGTCACGCAACTTGCGCTCGACTTCATCCAGCCGACGCAACGTGATCGGTGGCGTGGCCGCCAATTTCAGTGCGTCGATCTGACCCATGAGCCAATGGTCGTCCTGGCTCAACTTCCCGATGTTCTCGAAAATCAGTTGCACAAGGAGGAGCAAGATACGCTTGATCTCGACCTGCTCCTCTGTAGCGAACGAGACCCGGTGGCCGAATGAGCCCAGCATCTGCTTGAGCAACATCACGTCGACACCCGGTTTACGCATGACCTTTAGCATGTCGTCCGTCTGTTCGGAAAAGCGGGCGTCGTCGGTGCCCAGCGCAGGTCGCACGAACTCGATCAGCCGGGCGATCTGCTCCAGGAATTCACCGGTCAGTGTCGGCGCGCCAGCTGGTGTGGCACTGCTACTCCCGGACTTGACCGGGGTCGCCGCGTCGGTGGCGTCAAGGGCGCCGACGCCCGAGGTCTCGGGCCCGTTACTGCGCGGCGTCAATTGGCCGTAGGCCATCAGTGCATCCTGCACACCCTTCCAGT
>DMNR01000021.1 GCA_003452655.1 Actinomycetota bacterium
TCCGGCCGTCTCAGAAACGACCGTATTTGAGACGGCCGGACTCGGGCGGATGAGCGGATTGTGTCGAACAGTTCTTGTGTGGCCGACCAGACGGTGAAGGACTACTTCGACGGCAAGCCCGAGGCGCTGGAGATCTTCGAGATCGTGGCCGACAAGATCGCCGCGACCGGACCCAGCGATATGACCATCGGTTCACAGATCAGCTTCGGGAGAGCCCGCAAGTTCGCCTGGTTCTGGCTCTACAACGTCACCAACAAGAATCCCAACGGTGTCCCCCACTTCATGCTTGCCATTGACCACCAGGTCGACAGCGATCACGTACGCAGCACGGAACAGATCAGCAAGCACCGCTGGAACCACCAAATCGTTGTCCGGTCGAAGGACGACGCCAAAAGCACGTGGCTCTCGGATCTGATCACCCTCGCTTGCGGCTACGGGTTCCTTTCAAGCAATTGAGGCAGAGTCAGACTGTTCCCCAGCAGACGACCATCTCGTCTAGGACGCGTTCTGGGATGGCACGAATAGCCACATCCAAACCTTGCAGCGCGCCGGTGAGGGTTTCGCAGGTCTTACTGATCGAGGGATATACGATCGCTGTTCCACGTCTAGCTTTAGTCCACCCGGTGGGACTGAGAGGTAGGTGCTGCTCGCCACCGGAGGCTGTAGCGAAGAACAGCGTGGCGTGATTGTCCCAACAGTAACGAGACCCTGAGAGGTCGCCAGGACCGGTTAGGCGTTGAGCAGCGTGCTTAATCGTCGAGTTTATGAACGCTTGTAGCTGGTCGACACTATACCCGGCCGAGTTGGACACGTCTTTTCGGGCTGCCTTCCCCGTCGCGAGTGTCAGCTTGGAGTAGACGTGAACCAAATCATCGAGGGTCGCTGCCACGGCCCAGAGAAGGGGGGCGAACCAGGTTGTTAGACAGCGTCGCTGTTGGGCCGGGAATGGTTCTTCTGGGATGATTGCTAGGCCGCAGGTTACCGACGGATCGGCAAGCCACCTAGAAGCATCGTCGACGATGAGTGGCCGGTCATCGTGCCGGTCATCCTCAAGACAGCTCTCGACGATATCGAGGAAGTGATTCAAATTACAGGGGATGCCGAAATGCCCCCCGCAGTCGCACCCTGGCGTAGGGCAGCCGGTCGCCAGTTTGTGCCAGTTACATTCAAACGTATCGACCCCGGTCCAACGCCAGGCTTGGAACTCTTGGGCCGCTGGGAACCTCAGCTCCCGGAATGCCACTTCCTCGACAGTTCTAGATGAGTCCAACTTGGGGGTCGCTCCAGCATTATCCATAGCCCATCTCGCTGGACGGCGAGACCTACGGCTCGCTATCGATAATAACGGCTTTCTACCGTGCCGGGAAACTGCTTGAGACTCCACCTCGGGGCGGTCCAAGTCGAGGCAGGTCCCTGCTGGGGTGGATCGATGCTACGACGAGATGTCGCGGCGTCAAGCGGGCATATCTGCTAGCTGCCCTCGGGCACCGCTCCCAGAATCGAGGTCGCCCCGGTCGTGGGGGTTCGAGTCGGTGGACCAAACCGACCAAACCTTGATTGGCGAATTGCGGAAGCGACTTAGCGGCTGTGGACCGGTCTGCCCGAGCCAGAGTGGCTACTCGCCTATCTGAGCTGGACAAGCTCCGTCCGAGTAGACGCCGACTCGGTCCGAATTGCTTGCGAGCCATTCAGAAACCTGACGCTTGAATGGCTGCATACGCTGGTACGCCATTTTTGAGAGCTCCAGTTCATACTCAACGCCCTTGCGGATCTCAGCATGGATGTGGATGGCATTGCGAGCATCGTAGATCGCAATTAGGTCCCCGGAAAGATCCTCGTCGACAATGCCAAGCGCCCGTGCGCATCTGACCTTCCGATCAAACCTAACCTGTGTCAATGGAATCACCGCCGTGGAATTGTACGCCGGAACTATTTCTTTTCTGTCATGATTCAGCTCCGCCGATAGTCGTGCAAGACTGTCGGCAGGAATGGAGTATGGCTTCAGCCGGGGTTGCTTGGTGAGCTCTACCACTTCGTGGATGTTCGTCAGGTCCACAAAAAGGACATGATGCAACACCGCTTCGTAAATAGAAGCATAGAGCAATAATTGCACCCGAACCTCAGCTCTCTGCAACCAGCCAACGGCCTCCAAGCCCTCAAGGAGCTTGTAAATGTAGCGAGCTGACATGAATTCGTCGGACAAACGATCCGCCAGATTCGGGTCACTAAGGAACCCGAAAAAGTTCCGATGCCAGGTCGGATCCGCAATATGCTTAGTGACGTAGTCATCTACGGTATTAATTGTTTCGGGCTCTAGCGGCACTTATGTCCCTCTCCGTTGAGCAGTCACCACCCCGGCAACTTCAGTCGAGGAACTCTAGTTCAGGATAGATATTTGCTTCATGTTGGCCGACTTCGCTGCGATTCGCTGGAGCAAAATGTACGTCCCATGGGAGGCGCAGACCGAGGGGCGGCCGGACACCCTGGAACCGGACCCCGAATACAGACGGGGAGCCGAGGCGCACCACATGCCTACATGACGTGAAACTCGTGTCGGAGAACCAAACCAACCAGGCCCCGAGTGGCGGTCGATCTCCTGATCGGGCTAAAGACGCCGTGTCGTCAAACCCGAGGATGGAATTGGCTGCAATGTCCGAATAGCTGTCCTGCGCGTTCTATCTGCGGGGCCGAAGTAGGTCGATCTCGTTGCATGTGACGGCGGTAATGAAGGTAGCTCGACGCATCTCGTCCCAAGACGCCGGAGGCCTATCCTTATCAACCTCGTCAAGGATGTGGTGTAGGCGTTGGTCGAGTGAAAGCACCGCCCCTGCTAGTTCGACGAGTCGTACTAGGACTTTGACTTCACGGCCGGTCAGCTCGAGCGTCTCGCCATAGTCTTTGAGAACTCCGATTGGGTTCTCCCGCTTGCCATCAGCATCCGGCCCGATCACGGTCGAAACGGTGTGTTGAATTGCCGTTCTTAGATGACCTCCAATCGTCTGGACCGCCTGGTCATCAGTCGACGACTCCCAAAGAAGCTCGAAAGCATCGTCCAGTGCCTTCGAAGCCCCAGGGTTTCGTTCAGCGAACCCTGCTCCGGAAAGATTTCGTTGAGCTACCTCGGCAACCTGGTCGATCGCTGTTCCGTTGCGCCGCTTGAGCCATTGAAAGAAGTTCTCACCGGTACCACTGACTGTGAAGCTCTCGCCCCCGCCGCGGGGGGAGCCCCGTTGAAGCAGCCCAAGGGACGATAGGTCATTCAACGCTGCGCTCCGGACATTGGGGGTGTACGCAGATTTCTGACCGGTGAACCAGAGCTCTCCTGCGAAATCGGTGGGCATCAGGAACAAGTTGTCCCCGGCGTCCGCCCGGTGAGCCAAGTGAGTCTCGACCATTCTCGTGAAAAGGTTGATGGCATCGCTGGACAGACGAGCGTCTAGGTCCTCGAAGGTCTGATCGCTGGTCATATCGAACTGGAAACCCTACGACTCGGTGGAGGCCGGTGCGTCCCCTGTAACACAGCACCCGCAACTGCATCGAGACTAGACCAAGTTCAGGATTCGAGAATGTTGCATCTGCCCCGAACCGGGCACCAGCCGCCCGTAAAGACGTAGCGGGGTTTCGGCAGGACCGCCCGCTCAAGGCAGGCGATCGCCACCGGGGCCTGGGGCCGTCTCACAAACCTTCGTTTGTGAGACGGCGGCGGCGTACATAAAGCGATCGTAGTGGAGACGACCAAGGGCGGAGGTTCGAACCGACGACGTTCCAGCGGCCGTTAAGGACGTTGGTCCACAAGCGTCCAAAACGGTCAAACCCCGAGGCGTACCTTGCGGCAGGGGCCTCGGGGAGTTCTCTGCCATCATACTCGTGATGCCACCAGCGCAGCCAGGACACCTCCAAACGATCCAGGAGTACCTCTTGTTAGGCGCCACGTTCGTTGGGCATGAGCGAGGGCCTTGGTGACACTGACGGTGGGCACCCCGACGATGCCCTGACGCGCAACCCGCGCCAACGTTGGGGACGCCACGTTCGACGCGTTTTGGTCGTTCGCGGTTCGGGAGGTTGAGTTTGCAACACCAACTCGCCCTGCCCACCCGGCCTGGGGGCAATCACACTGCTGGAGTGCCTCATCGTGATGATCGTCCGCGACACTGCCGCCACCGCCAGGCAACTGGCCGCAGGCCACTACTTCCGTTGCCCTTGGGATGGCTGTGCCGGCTCGCTGGGGCCTTGGGGTTCAGCACGCACCCGGCCGGTGCGCCGTCTTGGCGGCGGTACCGACTCCTCCACCCCAAAGCGG
>DMNR01000174.1:0-5847 GCA_003452655.1 Actinomycetota bacterium
GCGGTGATCGTCATGGACATCGCCCACGTCACCGGGCAACTCGACCTCATGCACGCCGTCCAGCCGACCTACGGGCCACTCTCGCTGCTCACGTTCTTGTTCCTCTGTGCCGGCTTCGCGATCCAGCCCGCCGTCCGCCGCGCCCAGCACTACCTGCGTGACAAGCGCACCGCCGCCCTCGCCGCCGCCCTGGAGCCGCTCTGGAACCGGGCCACGAGCGTGCGGCCAGGCCTCAGCCAAGCAGACCCCCTCGCCACCAGCGCCGACGATGCGGAAGGACGCCTGCACCGAGAGATCGTTGAGATCCGTGACGCGATGATCGACCCCCGCATCACCTTCGACACCAGCCGAGCCGAGATCGCTCTGCTGGAGCGCGCCGAAAGCCACCTCCTCGGATACGACCGAACCGCAGCCGCTTCGCCTGCTGGGACCGACGAGGACGGTGCCACATGAAGCGCCTCACCCTTGGGATCGGAGTCGCCGCCGCAGCCGCCGCAGGTGTCGGATGGACCATCGCGCGACGGCTCACCGCACCCGTCAGTCCACGAGCGTTCGACCTCACCGTTCACGGCGTAGAGCACGACAACGACGGCGACCTGATCGTCCTCGACCGCACCGACCAGACCACAGCAGACGGCATCTACAACCTCTGGTTCGAGCACGGCGGCTGGGCACAGCTCTCGACAGAAGTCCACGATCGCGGGCCAACCCGTGTCGCGCGAAGGATCACCGGAAGAGCGCCCGGCCCCATACCGAAGGCCGGTGACCGCGCCTCGTGGAGCGGCATCTACTACGCGACCCCGCACGAAGCCGGCCTCGACGCCCGCAACATCACCATCACGACCGCCGCAGGACAATGCCCGGCCTGGCGCATCGACGGCGACCCATCNNGCAACCGAACTCGGCTACGCATCCCTCGTCGTCACGTACCGCAACACCGAAGGAGGCCCCCGCGTCGGCACCGGCCGATCCACCCTCGGCCACACCGAGACCGAAGACGTTGACGAGGCCATCGGATACGCAGTCCGACGAGGTGCCCGGCAGATCGTGCTCTTCGGCTGGTCAATGGGTGCCGCGATCGCCCTACAGCTCGCCGCCCGTCCCCGACACGAGGGCTTGATCGCTGCGCTCGTGCTCGACTCGCCAGTCCTCGACTGGACCGAAGTCATCAAGACGAACTGCACCCGCAGTGGGCTCCCCGCAGCAGCCGGATATCTCGCTGTCCCGTGGCTCACCATCGAGCCGCTCGCTCGTCTCGTTGGCCTACCGGGCCGCATTCCGCTCCGATCGTTCGACTGGACCGCCAGAGCCGCAGACCTCAGCACGCCCACACTGATCCTGCACGGCGCGCAGGACGACTCCGTGTCGATCCAGCTCTCACAAGCACTCCGAGACGCACGCCCCGAGCTCGTCGAGCTGGACACCTTCGACGCCGACCACACGCTCGCCTGGAACACCGGCCCTGGCCGGTGGCACGCCGAGACCACAGAGTGGCTCTCAGCCCGAGTAGGAGGTGCGATGTCCACCTGCGACCGGACTTGACCGGCCACGCCCGCAAAAACCCGACTCAAGCGGTAACCCTCCGGTAGGCTTGCGACTGTTGGCCTGTCTGGCCAAGGAGCGAGGGAGGACCAACGTGGCTGAGCCTTGGCTGTCCGCAGACGACATAGCTGCCCACCTTGGGATCACCAAAGACACCGTCTACACCTGGATCGCCGAGAAGGCCATGCCCGCCCACAAAGTCGGGCGTCTCTGGAAGTTTCAAGCTAGCGAGGTCGACGAATGGGTTCGTCGCGGCGGTGCAGCAGCAGAGGGTGACAAGTGAAACCCGGAGCACTGCGTCACGATGTCCGGTATCGAGCGCTTGCAGCTGGTTGGAGAGAGAAGACATATGAGTGACTTGAGCCTGGTCCCACTGCGCACCGCGTGCGTGCCGCGAGACGACGTACTGCAGGGCGGACTCGCCGACAACCACTTCGCAGCCCAGCTCGACAAGGTGGTGCGCGATGCCGAGCACTACCCGGTCTACGGCGATGCTGAGGCGTTCTTCGCGCAGACCTACCCGACATCGGGCCTGAAGACGCTTCTCACCAAGGCCTTTGGTCGTGTTACCGGAGCGAAGGGCGTCGCTGGAGAGAACGGCGTTCTGCGGCCCACCACGTCTTTTGGTGGCGGCAAGACCCACGGTCTCACTGCCGTCTACCACCTCGCCGGTGGTGCGCGGCCAGCCAACATCGCAGAGTTCATTGACCCGAAGCTGCTACCGGACCGCCCCGTTCAGGTCGCTGCCCTCGTCGGCGATGCTCTGGACCCCACGGCGGGGGTCGAGACCGACGGACATCGCACCTACACGTTGTGGGGCGAAATGGCTGCACAGATCGGTGACGCTGCGTACGAGGCGATGGCAGCCAACGATGCTCAGCGGACAGCACCTGGCACCGGCACGATCAAAGCCGCATTCGCGGGCAAGCCGACCATCGTCATCGTGGACGAGATCGCCAAGTACCTGCGCGCTGTGTCCTCATCCGGCAGCGAAGACGTGCGTCGCATGGCGCGGGCGATCCCGGTGTTCCTCGGAAACCTGTTTGAGGTCGCCTCCGACCCAACCAACAACGTATCCGTCATCATCACCTTGGCATCGACCACCAATGCTTTCGGCGCCGAGACCACAGAGATCAGCGACCTGACAGGCGATGAAAAAGAGCGAGCCGACACCGCGAACGCCGCATCGGTCAAAGCGGCAGAGGAGACGGGTGACGTACTCACCCGCGCTGTCCAACCGTCTGCCGTGATTCGACCAGCAGATGACAACGAGATCGGCGAGATTCTCAAGAAGCGCATCTTCGCGTCGGTCGATGAAACGGCTGCGAAGGCCGCAGGAGCCGCGTACCGCGAGCTGTACGAGACTCTCGGCAAGACTGAACAGCTGGCTGGCGGCGCAGAACACCCAGCAACCTACGGCGAACTGGTCGCGACGACCTACCCGTTCCATCCCGAACTGGTTCGTGTGCTCGACAAGCGCCTGGGTAACATCACCCAGTTCCAACGGGCACGCGGTGCATTGAAGCTGCTCGCGGAGGTCGTGGCGCACATCTACAACACGAACGATGACACGGCGATCATCAACGTCGGCGACATCGACTTTGACAACGATCCGGTGCTCAACCACCTCACCGATGGACTCGGACGAGCCGAATACGCATCGGTGGCAGAGGGAGACTTCGCGGGCAAGCAATCGCACGCAGCGGCAGTGGATGCCGATGTCTTCCCTGGCAAACCTGCGTACGCCACCCGCGTAGCGCGCACCGTGTTCACGCATTCGCTTGAGATGGTGGCGACCGCAGGAGCTGGACGCAACGACTGGATTGTCGGCACGCTGCGGCCCGGCGACGATACTGCCATCTTCGAGAAGGCGCTCACGGAGTCCGAGAAGGTCTTCTGGCACCTGTCGTTCGACGGCGGTCGGTGGCGGTTCAACATCGAACCGAACGTCAATGCCATCATCGAGACCGAGAAGCGCAACGTCGCTAACACGGCAGTAGCCGCGATGGTGGACACTCTCATCCGCAACGCCTTCGCCAACGATGGAGGCGCGAAGGCCGTCCATTTCCCCTCTGGTCCCGCTGAGGTCCACGACGAGGCCGGACTGAGGGTAGTCGTGCTCGACTACAACGTCGTGGCCGTCACGCAGAAGGGCGCAGAACAACCGCCTGCCGCGATCGTCGAGATGCTGGACAAAGTCGGTTCCGTCGGCAGCCCGAGGACCTACCGCAACGCTGTGGTGTTCGCGGTCCCCGATGAAGAGCAGATCGAGGTCCTCAAGGACCGCGCACGCGCCTTGATCGCTTCCAGCAACCTTGCCAGCGACGCCGCACGGCTCGCACAGTTCAGCGACGAGGTGCGCAAGAAGGTAGAGGTCTACAACAAGGAGGCCACCCTCAACGCCCGCATTGCGGTGACCCGCTGCTACAAGCACATCTACTTCCCATCCGGTGACAAAGCTACGGCGTACCTGCGGCATCGCGAGCTTCCGGCTCAGGCGCAAGGCGACACGAAGAACGCGACCTCAGCGGTCTTGAGCCTGCTCGAAGACGAAGACAAGATTCGGAGCAGCCCCTTCACAGCCTCGTATCTCCGGTCGAAGACCTGGCACGCTGCGAGCTCAGCCACCACCCGCTCCATCGCCGACTTCTTCTGGACTGACCACACGATCCAGATCGTTCGAAACCCCAACTTGATACGCGAAGCGATCGTCAACGGCGTCAAGAACGAGAACTGGGTCTACTACGACGCGGGCACGGGAAAGACATACACCTCAAGCACGATGGCCGGGTTCTCGCCCGAGATGAAGCCGGACGCCGAAGTGATGACCGCTTCCGAAGCACAGTCACGAGGATTGCTCGTTCGCAAGCCCACCCAGACCGACTTGCGCGCTGTCGTCACCAACGATGACCTCACCGGGGCCGAGATTCGCTCCCGCCTCGAAGCACAATGTGGAGGCGAGCCCACCAAGACAGATGTCCTTGAACTGCTGGCCACGGCCGTGCAAGCCAGCGACTACAAGTGGTTCGTTGTCCTCGACACAGAACCGGCCCCGGGCGTCCGGGCACTGTCACCGTCCGCAATCAAGGACAAAGGTCTCGACGGGCTGCGCATCCTCAGCCGGGACGCAGCAGATGCGCAGGAGATCGAGGTGCCCACCCGCACACCGAACTCAAAGACGTTCAATGCGTCCGGCCCAGGTGGTGCGGCGATGCAGAGCCTGCTCGATCAGATTTCCGACTTCACCGTGCCGACGGTAAGCACGATGACCTTGAAAGTCACCGCCGACGATGCCTCCGGCACCAGTGACATCGACCTCGCCGTGGCATCGCTCGGCATGCTGCAAAAGCAGCACATCACCGTTCGCGTCACGATTCGTGCCGAGTTCAAGGGAGTCAACGGCGGAGTCCAGTTCCAGGGAACCGCTGACCGTCAAGATTTCCAGTCGGCGTACAACCACGTGAAGAAGGCCATCGCTGGGGCGAACAAGGTGGCAGGCGAGGTCACCCTCATCTTCCGCTTCTCTCCGGCTCTGGACATCACCGATGCCCAGTTCGCCCAGATTCACACGGTCATCAAGAACCTCGGAATGAAGAGCACCACTATGACGGCGGAGGTCACCAAATGAGCGCCGTCAAACGCATCCGCCCCGCATCCCACCTCGCGCTGGTCGAAGGGGTCCGAGGGTTCCGACTCGTCGTGACACCGGGCCGAGGCGAAACCTTCGGGGTGACGCTTGAGGAAACCTACGGTGAGAACGGCAGCACCATCACTGCGCCGGTCAGCACCGCCACACCCATTCAATCTGGCCGGGTGGTCGATGCGCTGTTCGTCGCGATTCGTAAGGCCGGCCACCAGCCGAGCGTTCTGGCATTCAAGCGCAAAGCGCCAATCCGTCTCGGCGAAGCCGAAGGAGTCCGTCTGGCGCTCGTCCTGCTTACGACCCAACCCATTGCCAAGCACGAACGAGTTCGGGCGCTCGTCGCCGGAATCAATGCCATGAGCACTGAAGAGACCTACTACTGGTATTCCAAGTGCATGGGCCTCGATGGCAACCGTGCCCGCAAAGCACTCCGAACTCTGCTCGCCGACTAAGGACACGACGTGACCCCTTCAAGACCACGAGTCCTCATCGAGGACTGGCTGCCCGTCGCAGAGCTCGGAATCGAGTCGCGACGCGAGCGTGGCGCAGCATCAGCCTTGCCACCGCTCTCGTTCCTGCACATTTGGTGGGCTCGTCGGCCTCTTGTCGCCTCGGCTGCTGTCGCGCTCGCCGGAGTTATGCCGACATGGACCGAGGAACTG
>DMNR01000174.1:5904-6868 GCA_003452655.1 Actinomycetota bacterium
CGGCATCGTTCCCAGACGCGCCGGAAGTACGTACCGAATCTGCCTACAGGGCATGGCTACTTCGCCTCGTCGGAATCCTGGGTGACCCCGTCAGGGGCCGGCGCATGATTGATGCTGCCAACGCTGCTGGCGTGAAGTTGCAGGGCAACGGGTATGGCTACCGTCAGGCGTTCCGGAACCCAGTCTCGCGCTCAGACATAGACCTGCTTCATGCTGTCCTCCGTCGCACCTGGGGTGAGCTCCCGACCGTGGCAGACCCGACTGCCGGTGGAGGATCGATTCCTTGGGCTGCGAGCCGACTTGGGCTGCCAGTCGTCGCGAACGATCTCAATGGAGTCGCGGCAAGCGTGCTGAAGGCGGGCGTCGAGATACCTGCGACGCGCGGTCTCGACCTGCTCCCTGATATCAGGAAGTGGGGCGACGTTCTCGTCAAGCGAGTGGAGAAGCGACTCAAGGAGTTCTTCCCGCTCAACGAAGGGGAAAGCGTCATCGCCTACATCTGGGCCAACGCTGTTCCTTGCCCGCGCACAGGTCGGCTCGTGCCATTGCTGACAGACAAGTGGCTACGTAAGACCGCAGGCAAGGAGGCTGCCGTCCAGCTAGTTACGTCCGTCGACGGAACTGAACTCAGGGAGCCGCGTTTTGAGGTGGTGCTCGGACGTGAAGTAGATAAGGCCGACGCCGGCACCGGGACAATCGCACGAGGGAAGGCGGTCTCGCCGTACGACAACCTGGTTATCGACGGGGACTACATCAAGGAGACGGCCCAGAGCGGTGGGATGACTCAGATCCTGTACGCGATCGCAATCCGGAAGCCGTCCGGCGAGCGCACGTTCAGGGCACTGAACGAACGTGACCAAGAGGCGCTTCGAGCGGCGGATCGCAACTTCGATGAGGTCAAGGATGCCTGGTTTGCGAGCGGCGTCCTTCCGACCGAGGAGTTCCCCGACGGCAACGACCTCCG
>DMNR01000419.1:0-449 GCA_003452655.1 Actinomycetota bacterium
TTCGGGCGGTAGAGCACGCGCAGAAGCGGGCCGAGGAGGATGTATTTGAGTACCCAGTACAGCACTGAAGTACTTCTCCTCTCACCGTCGCTGGAGGTCATCGTCGAACGCCGACGTGCGGCGGTTGCACGCTCACCTTAAAGCCCCGCCATTCCCCACGGCAATGCACTCCACACAAACAGCCAGCATGTGGGTGGTGTTATGACGGATTTAGCGCGCGTGCAACCATTCTTTCCGGAAGATCGTCGGCGATACTAACCTGGAATACCTGCCCCGAACCGCCAGATCGTCGAATCCACGACACTTGAGGTGCCACGAGGCGCCTTGCGAGGAGGAACTGTGCCACTGCTGCCAGATGCCGAGCCATACGCACACGACGGCAACAAAGTCGGAATCATCGTCAGCCACGGTTTCACCGGACAGCCGAAGTCGGTCAAGCCATGGGCGAA
>DMNR01000419.1:652-2145 GCA_003452655.1 Actinomycetota bacterium
AACCCCGCCGTCCACAGTGAGCGTCCCGACCGTCACCTCCTGCCGGTGCTACGACTCGTCGTTCCGGCGTTCCCCGGAATCGTCAATGACATCAAGAAGCCCGACCAAGATGAGGGTGGCTATACCAAGATGCCACTGAAGGCCGCGTACTCACTGACCCAGTTGTGGTCTGCAATCAAGACTGACATCACCAAGGTCAACCAGCCAATCCTGGTCTTCCGAAGTGCTGATGACCACGTCGTCGAACCGTCGAACACCGCATGGATTCTGGCGAATGTGGCAAGCAAAGACGCCGAAGAGGTCGTCCTCCACGAGAGCTACCACGTGGCAACACTGGACAACGATGCTCCAACCATCTTCGATGGCAGCCTCGAGTTCGTGAACCGCGTTCTCGCCAGCAAGCAAGCGGCGAAGTAGTCACATGTACGACAACGAATCCGGCGACAACTTCGTCCCGCCCGAGCCCCCGCCAATCAAGATCAATAATCCCGTCACTGCGTTGCTCCTGATCGGAGTCATCGGGGCACCGCTGGTCTGGGTCATTGTGGGCATGCTTCTCACCTTCGAACCCGCGAAGCTCGGCATCGTCTGCGTCTTGATCTTCGTCGGGTGCTTCGTCGCTCTCGTAGTGCGCTCGCAGGGTGGTGGATCTCCGCCCCGGGAGGGCTGGGAAGACGGCACCGCCCTCTAGCTACCTGAAGGCTCGTAGTGTCAGTGGCGCGCGAGGTCGGCGGCTCCGACCAACCCGGCCCGATTTCCCAGTTCCGCGAGGCGGATTTCGGGAATGGGTCGATTCTCCCGGCCTGACAGCGCTGACAAGAACGCCCGGCGGGTCGCACCAAGCAGTAGATCGCCTGCTTCGCTGACTCCCCCGCCGATCACGAAGCAGCCTGGGTCAAGCAGGGACGTGACGTCGGCTATTCCCTGCCCGAGCCACCGCGCTAACGAATCGAAGGCTGCCAGTGCCACAGGGTCGTCCTTTCGGGCAGCGATAGTTACGTGCTGACCCTCCACACCCTCGGGAGTCCCGTCACCAAGGTCCAAGAGCACTTGGGCTTCCTTGCGGCGTTCGGCAGCCAGCAGGCGCGCCTCGCGCACTAACGCGTTGCCGCTCGCGTATTGCTCCCAACACCCGCGATTCCCACAGGCGCACAGGCGCCCACCCGGCTCGATGTTTAAGTGGCCGAACTCTGCCGCAAGTCCGTGGGCACCCCGGTACAGCTTTCCGTCGAAGATCAACCCGCCGCCGATGCCGGTTCCAACGGTGACGCACACCATGTCCTCAGGAAGCTGCGCACCACTAAACCGGTATTCACCCCAAGCCGCCGCGTTTGCATCGTTCTCCACCACAACCGGAGTGTTGACCTTGCTCTCAATTGCGAGCCGAAGTGGTTCGTCGGACCAACCCAAGTTGGGTGCCAACAAGACGCGCGAGCGCTTCTCGTCCACAAATCCAGCGAATCCGATTCCAACTGCCTCGATGTCGAAGTCGC
>DMNR01000419.1:2319-2638 GCA_003452655.1 Actinomycetota bacterium
GATCTTCGTTCCGCCGATGTCGATGCCAACCGCTAGTCCCATGCCAACTCCTGAAGTCGTGATCGATTCCAGGCCTCACGCTATCGGCGGCGGGCTCTCATGGCATCTTCGAACCCTTGCCGGTTCCGCTGTTCGGATTGGGAACCGTCAATCGATGTCGATGTGCTCGACTTTGGCCGAAGACCGACTTCCCGACGAACCGAATCCATCAACCGCCTGCTTCACCGCTGCCGTAACAGCGGCGAGCGCGTCGGTGATTCCGTTGGCAGCTTCCGGCGAGACGGTCTTAATTAGATCCATGCCCTGACAAATTGGGCAA
>DMNR01000042.1:0-2168 GCA_003452655.1 Actinomycetota bacterium
CCACGTGATGGGACTCACCCTCGAACGAACACACAACAAGATGCCTCAAGATGGAAATCGGTCGAAGTAGGTTATGGTCCGACCCTGGAATCGCGCTATCGCCGGTACTTGAATCGCGGGCAGTGATGAGGAGGTCATCGTGCCAAGGAGATACCCGGTCGAGTTCCGTCGCAAGGTGCTCGATGATCGTGGCCGACATGCCAGGGGCTCCTTCCAGCTGCAGTCCTAAAGAAACCGCAACCTTGATCGAACCCCTGCCGCCCGCTGCGGATGACCCCGCCCACGCGGGGAGCCCAAATCATCTTAGATCGGCAAGCGAGGTTGACAGTGGCAATCCGCGCCTGAAGACGCCTGGCATGGTCCCTGCGGAGTTCGAAACTGCGTGTTTGTGCCCACGCCACGGCCCTATGGTTCTGCGCACGATGGAGGTTCTCCTCTGTCGGCGGGTTGCTCAACCAGGAAGAGGACGCCATCGCCGGTGTCGCTCACGGCACTGAGATCAATCACATCCCGCAGTTCCCCAGCCGTATACAAGCCCACATCGCCTCGGTCATACAAGGCGAGGTACACCGGGCGGTCAGTACACGACACCTCTCTACGGAAGTCGTCGAGGGCGTCCGCAATGGGCGCACCCCGGGCGCTGAAGCGCCGCGGAGAGCTAAGAAGAGGCTGGATTCCTGTCGCCGACCAGAGTCCCGAAGGCGAATTCGAATAGATCGCGGCCGTTCCAACTTCTTCCAACGCCGTGACGGCGACCGCAAGTTCCGAGTCCGCCCACGAACGCGAGTTGTAGCCGATGCCGTTGATGATGCCGTCGTACATGTGACCGACTGAAACAATCGACTGTCCGAGGATGAAGACGATCAATACAGTGGATCCTGTTGCCCGCAGATGGTGTCTAAACTCTTGCAGGTCGGTCAGTGCCCCCTCGATCCCGATGGCCGCGAGGGCGACGATGGGGACATAGACGGGAGACAAAAGGCGGGGACCGATAGGGTCGAATGCAGTGGACAGTTGGGCTACCACAAGGTAGATGCAGTACACGACGACGAAGGTGAGACTTGTGTACACAAAAGCTAGTCGAGTGGCCTGAAACTCACCAGCGCATTCGGCCCCGCGATCTGACTGACCCTTCATGGAATGTATCACTAACCCAGCTGCGAGAATGCCTCCCACGAACCCAACTGCCGCAGCCAACGCTGGAGGCAGGTCTCCGTGAGCAGACGGGAGAATCCACTCTCCAAGTGTACCTGCGATCCTGTAAGCACCATCCAGCAGGGTGTCAGGAGAGGTCTCGCGAGCGCCCAGGTAGGTTCCATCAATTGCGTGATTTCGCAGCATCCAGCCGACCGGAATTGAGGAAGCGAGCGCGACAAAAGCCCCCACTTGCATGAGTACAACTCTCCACCCGCCCCGTTGTAGCGAAAAGGTGAGAACCACTGCGCCGAAGGCGATTAGGGACACGCCCGCATATCGGAGCGAGAAGGCAAGCCAGCACAGAAGCACCAGGCACCCCAGTTCCCACATGGCAGCTTCTCGATGATGCGAGACCTGACCTAACAAGAGCAGGGATGCGAGACACACCACGATGAAGGGTGCCTCGCTCCATGCCATCTTCGAAACGCCCAGCAGCGCCGGAGAGACCGCCACCAATGCCGTTGTGCCGAGCAATACCGCTCGGTCCGAGACAACCCGCCGAAGCAGTCGCTCGGAGAGGACGACGATAGCGAAGAACGAAACGGCCCCGATGACTCGACTCATGGTCTCTCCTGAGCCGACGACCAACTCACCAATCGCTGCTACCACCGCCATCCCGGGGGGAAAGATGGTGAGCGGAGACCCGTCCAGCATTCTCAATCCTCGCGACTCAGCGAGGTTCTTGCCTGTCGCAAGATAGAAGACCGAATCGGGAGTAAGTCCCGGCCCTCTGGCCGTGGCCATCAACACGAATGAGGCGGCCAAGCCGGCCAGAAGGACGGGTGGGAGCCACTCGCGCTTCGTATACAGTGCGTAGAGCCTGCTCAGCATCGCGTTCTTTCAGGGCGAGATTATTCGTGAATATCGGAAGGTTAGTGGTACTGCTTCTGGGTTCCCACCATTATCGGTGATCGTAGGGCCCAGGAAGAGGCCGTGTCCGAACAAGGCAGCGTCCCGTCGGGTGGTGGGCT
>DMNR01000042.1:2263-6957 GCA_003452655.1 Actinomycetota bacterium
GGCGATGATCCAGTCGTCGTGTTGGTCGGCCAGGACGGCGCCGACGAGTCGGGTGACGGCGGTGTTGTTGGGGAAGATCCCGAGCACGTTGGTGCGTCGTTTGAAGCTGTTATGTCAAGCAGGGCTGTCGGCGGGCGTCACTGAGCATGGTTCGGTAGATCACGTTGGAGATATGGCGCTTGAGGATTCGCATCGCCTCGCGGCGGGTTTGGCCGCTCGCTCTTGCTCGTTCGTAGAGGCCTCGGGCGCGTAGCTCGTAGCGGCATTGGGCAACGACGATGCGGTGGATCGCGGCGTTGAGGCGTCGGTTCCCGCCGCGGGACAGCCGCTCTCGGACGGGTTCGCCCTCGCCCACACCGAAGGTCGCTGGGATCCGCGCGGTGCCGTTGAACGGGCGAAGCCGGCCGGTGCGACGACGGACGTCGCCGGCCTCGACCAGGATCTCTGCGTCGGCCCGTGGGGCGATGCCGACGAGTTCGGTGAGGGTCGAGTTCGTCGTTCTGACGAGCGAGTTCGTTGGCGGCGACCTTCTCTTGGCCCGAAGGACCTCGCGAAGCGTCGTCACGCGATGCTCGATGAGTCTGAGACGAAGCGGCACGGGTGGGTAGGTGATGGCGCTGGTGTCGAGGCGCGGCGAAGGAGTTCACACGACCACGGACCGTCTTCACCGTCGTGAATCCCCCTGGGTTTGATGCAGTCACCGATCCCAGGGGGTTCAGGGTGTCATAGCGAACGCTACGGCGCTGCGGTAAGGTCAACGCCCATCGGCGGTCGTGAAAAGGTGGACATGGATCTTTCGTTTACATTGCATGCGATTCGGCGCTACTGGTGGGCCGTAGTCGTGGGGCTCACGTTGGGCCTGGCGGCTGGCCAGTTGGTTCCTGTTCTCTCGGCCGCAACGTACGAATCGCAAGCGATACTCTTCATTTCGCCCCCGGAGCGGGCCAACAGTGCGGTCACTTCCGACCTCGACCGCTACATCGCCGGACAGATCGGGGTTCTTACGTCGGACGCTTTCGCCGCGCAGGTGGCCGAGCGTCTGGGCGCCGGAGTCACCGCCAACGATGTGGAGAGCACCATCACGGTGATACAGCGGCCACAGACAAACGTCGTGACCATAGGGGGAAGTACGTCTGATCCTGAGCGTGCCCAGAGGATCGTGGGTGCCTTCACCGATCTGTACTTCGAGCAAGCACATGCGCGGGCCAACGCGGCGAACGGCGGCGACGTCCAAGCGCTCGACGACCGACTCACTTCGATCTCGACCGAGCTGGCCGAGGTGAACTCGGCGATCACTGCTGTTATCGCGCCGTTTCTCCCAGACGGTTCTCCCGGCGGAGCCCAGGCGTTCCCGCCCATTCCATCGCCAGAGCAGGTGGCACCCGAGCTAGTGACGCGCCAGGTTACGCTTCTCAGCGAATACTCGCAGGTTGCCCAGCAGAAGACCCAACTCGAGACGGAAGGCGGACTTCGAGTCACCAGCGAAGTGGTGCAATCGGCTTCGCTCCCCACTGATCCGGCTCCGAGATCCAGCCGATCCAAGTCGATTCTGCTGTTGGCCGCAGGCGGCTTCCTCGGATGTGTCGGCGCCGTCGTCGTCGCTCGCTTCTCGCGTCGAGTCCTAGACGCCGCAGAAGTCGCTCAGGTCCTCAAGCAGCCGGTGTTCGGCTCGATGCCGCGATCGAGCGAACTGTCCGCCGATCGTCGGGAGGCCTTCGAGTACTTGCACCGCGATCTCCGGCCGTTCATAGACAGTCTGTGCGTGCGAGCCGAGATGTCGGTGACACCTGGAGCTCCTTTGACGGTGCTCGTCACGGGCACTCAGCGGGCAGCCGGAATCAC
This sequence comes from Actinomycetota bacterium, assembly GCA_003452655.1. Taxonomy (GTDB): domain Bacteria; phylum Actinomycetota; class Actinomycetes; order S36-B12; family UBA10799; genus UBA10799. Next base: position 4,106 of record DMNR01000042.1, read on the forward strand.
GACGCTGGCGGCGGCACTGGCCAATCGTTATGCAGAAGGTGGGCTCGACGTTGTCTTGCTAGACGCGGACCCACATCATCCGGAACTCACGGAAGTCTTCGAGGCCCAAGACGTGGGACTTGCCTCACTGCTCATCACCGGCGGCGCTGATGCGGTGAAGACCACTCGCATACGCGACCTTCGTGTCGTCGGGATGCCGGGGCAGGCCGACGTTGAGGCACTTCGCCAACACAGCCCCTCCGAGATCATGCAGGCGATCGTGCCCTTCGGGCGGGTACTGATCGTAGACGGCGGTGCACTGTTTGACTCGGCCAGCACGGCTCGCCTTGCGTTGGCCGTCGATGTCGTCGTTCTTGCTGTGCCCCTGCGATCTTTGCTTCGCAAGAACCTCGAGCTGGTCGCCCATCAGCTTGATGATCGATACGGGCAGCTCTTTGCCGTCATTACCCGGCTAGATCGTCCGTGATCCACTTCGTGGGCCGTGAGACTTGTGCAAGTCGGTTGAAGTGAGTTTGGCGTCGGTTGCAGTGGTTATTCCTGTCGGGCGAGTGGATGGTATCCTTGATGAGCAGGTGCGACGAGTGCTCGCCCAGCAATGCTTGACGCTGTGCGAAGTGGTGTTGTCGATGAACACCTCGGTGGCCTCGGACCAGGCGATGGCACGAACTCTCGTCGCGGACTTGGGCGACGCCCGCCTGCGCCTCGTCGACTCATCCGATTCCCGCGGGGCAGCTCATGCCCGGAACGTCGGGTTTCGCGCTACGGCCGCGACGCATGTTGCGTTCTGTGACGCTGACGATCTGGTCCATGAAGACTGGCTTGCTCCATTGGTGCGTGGACTGGACCATCATGATGCCGTGTCGGGACACCTCGTGGACGTCTTTCCCGATGGCAAGACTCCCTCGTGGCATCCAGCGGCTACGCCGGGCGGCTTGCCGAGATTCCTCGGCAAGCCGTATCTCCTTAGTGGTAACCTCGCGATCAGGCGGAGTGCATTCGAATCGGTCGGTGGGTTCGACGAGACGCTCACACGGTGTGAAGACATCGCATTGAGTTGGTCGCTGCTCCGGGCAGGGTTCGCCATCGGCTACGTCGACGACGCCATCATCGACTATCGCCATCGAGCTGGCCTTGGGGACATGCTCCACCAGCATTATCTCTACGGCCGAGGCATGACGGAGGTCCTCAGAACGCACGGAATTCCGTCAGACTCCGGTTGGTCGACGTCCAGACGGTCGTATCTGCGGCTGCTGAGGCCCAACGGCCAGAGAGCCCCGAAGCGAACTGTCATCGGGCTGCTTCGGCGGGGCGCGATCGGTCTTGGGCGGGCTAGAGGACTGCTGAGTCCGGCGGCGCATGGAGAAGGTCGGAGTTAACCTCGATGAGGGAACCCAGGAAGCAATCATGACGAGGTGGCGACACTTCGAGAGCGACTCGCTGGGCCGACCATCAATCGGTCTTGCACAGATTTCCTTGGGCCTTGCCTTCGTAAGCGGATTTGGCGCGTTTTCGGGGATCTTCTCCATTCCGGTGGGCGTCTACTTTGCACTGCAGACCCTCCTTGTGGCTGCTGCGCTGCTGACCGGCTCTCGCGGCCCTCTGCCCCGGTTGCGTGTGCCGGTTCCGACGGTCCTGTTTGTCGCATGGTGGTGCTTCTCGTACTTCTGGAGCAGTGCACCTTGGGCATTTAGGGGCGTATCCGTACAAGACCTGGCCTCGCTCGTGGTGGTAGTGCTCTTCATTCAACTGCTCTCACAGCGTCGCTTCTTCCGGACGCTGATTTGGGCTGGCTACTGCTCGATGGTAATGATCGCGGTAGCGCTCGTCATCCAACCGCGCAAGGCATATCCAGATACCGGACCCCTTGTTGGGCTAGTGGGGGGCTTCGTTCACAAGAACTATATGGCCTCGGCAATGATTCTGACCACCGTGACCGTGCTGTGTTTCGAGTCCCGGGTCGCGGTCAGACGCCTTGTAGTGGTTCTGTCGATCATCATTGTCGTTCTGGGAAAGACGACGACTGGTCTTGCATCGTTCATGCTTGCGTTCGTGGTTCTTGCGTTCTTGGTGCGCATGACTCGCGTGACTCAATATCTTGGAAGGGCTTCGTCGATGATTCTGCTCGCTGCGGGCGTTGTCCTGACGGCCACCTTTGCGCAACTCTCGAGGGGCTTGGTTGGCCTGGTTGGGAAGGACACGACGTTTTCGAGCCGGACCCTCATTTGGGATAGTGTCGTGGAGCGGGTGAAACATAGACCGTTGACCGGCTATGGATATGGTGCATTCGTGAATGCATATGTCGACCCCGCTGCAACAATCAATCGGTCGATAGGGTTCGGTGTGACCTCCGCGCACAATGGTCCATTGGAGCTACTTCTTCGGCTTGGAATTGTTGGCCTCGGCCTCTACCTATTGCAGTTCGCTCTCACAGTCCGCAGAGGCTGGCGGCTCCAGAAGCGTGACGAGCCGGCTGGCAGGGTCATCCTGCTTTTCTGCGTGATCGTTTGTACCTTCGCTTTTTCTGAGTCCTTCGTCATGCTAGGAATTTGGTTTGCTCTGCTGAGCGCCCTCAGCCTCGATCCCCTCGCTTCGGCACCCACCAGCAGCGCCCAGCAGTCCGGGTGAGGTTGGACGAACCTACGTAGGCAGTCGAGAAGCGGGTCGAGCATCAGCCGTTCGCGACCGTCGATTGTCAGCCGCTCAGCCGCGCTGGTGAGACGACGGCCGGATCGGTAGAGCGGATCGTCCTTGCGGGCCGCGGTGGCCGAGCGTGTCGTTCTGCACCCGCCACCGACACTCATTGAATCCCGCCGGGACTGGTTGAGGCTCTTGTGTGCCCTGGGTTTCGCGCG
>DMNR01000465.1 GCA_003452655.1 Actinomycetota bacterium
TCGAACGGGAACGTCGCAGAACCCAGCATCGCTCATCTCCTTGGCGAGACCTTGGTTGGCGTCGCGGACGTGCCCCTTGAACGGGACGTACACATAACCGTGAATATCTGAGGGCAACTCCAACTCGTCCCCGTCGTTCTTGTAGAGAATCGTCACCCGCGACCTTCCGAGCTTTCCGAGTAGCATCCCCATCTCAAGCACCACGTTCTGTCTGGCTCGCGGTTTCGCCTCCGTCGGCTTTAGGGCGGGGTGTCCGATGTCGTCGGGCGTGAGAAGTACCACACCCCACTCGGCGCCCTGCTGGTAATGTTCGAGTTTTTCTATAATTGTATTTCCGCCGGATGGAAGGTCGTCGAGTACGAGCGGCTCGAGATCCCACCTTTGAAGCATCCCCGTCAACTGATCTTTCGCAGTGGCATCATGGCCGTACACCACGAAGACTCTTTTTGACGCTGGGGCCGACGCCGAACTTCCACCGCTCGTTTGCTGAACCCGCTGAGGGGCGTGGCGACGATTTCCCTTCGCTTTCCCGACCAACTCGGCCAACACCTCCTCCATCCTGCCTGCTTCCTTACCCTGGACCGTGCAAGTACCCGTTTCCCACACGTTGATGACTGCATCAATTTCAACGACCCAGAGCACCGTGTGGCCATTCGGCTTTCCCTCCTCACCGATATCAGGGTAACCCTGCTCAGTCAGGCGAGTGCGGACGTCCTGTAGCTTTGTCATGCACTAAGAGTAGGCGATGCTGTTTGCCAACGCATGGAGCGCGAACGCCTCCGCTCAGCTACGCGGCGTCCTGAAGCGGCGTCCTCGCCGTTCAACGCGACCGCCAATCTCGGGCCCGGCCACGACCGACAGCCCCCTGGCTCCCACGTTCTCCCCGGCATGAGGCACTATGGGCCGATGTCAGACGAAGCAGGAACTTTCGACGCCCTTTGGAGAGCCTATGTAGGCGCAGCTTCTACAGCTCAGAACGAGGACAGCCTGAAGCACCCGCTGCAAACCTTGATCGAGGGGCTGGGCGCAATCGAGGGTCGAAGGATCACAACCAGTACCGAGGCGGATGGCGTTCCTGGCGCCCGTCCCGACATCGCTGTTCGCGAAGTAGTCGATGGGCAGCCGCTCCTCCTCGGGTGGATCGAGCTTAAGAAGCCAGCCAAGCGCCTACCAATATCGAGGGGATACAGTCGATCTCAGGTGGGGCTAATCCGAAGTTGGGACCCCTCGACCGACGATTTCGCCAAGGGAACTGCGCCAACCAAGCACGATTCGGAGCAATGGACCGTCCTAAGCGACCTTCCGAATCTCGTCTATTGCAACGGATTCGGAATCGCCCGCTACGAGTCTGGGATACTAAAGGACACCTCCGACACCGAAGCCCTTCATGAGCCAGACCACATTGTCGCGTCCTTCGAAGATGTAAAAACAAGTTTTCAGCAGATCTTGGGCGCGGTGATCGGGTGGAAGCCAACTCCGCCAAAGACCATGCGGCAACTGGCGGCTGCCCTCGCTCCGCTGACTCGCACGTTGCGCCTTGACTTGGAGGCGTCCCTTCGCCGAAAAGATCCTGCGACCGTCGGGACAAAGGCCGCTTGGACATCTGTCCTCGTCAGCGGGGCAAGCGACGCCGACTTTGCCGACGGATACGCTCAGGCTGTTGCTTTCGCCGTGCTATTTGCTCGTCTCGATGGTGCCCCCGTGCCGTTGACACAAGCATCGATCAAGCAGACCATCGAAGCCGAACACTCGCTGTTGTTTCAAGTGGTTGAGCGGCTTGGCGATACCGTTTCAAGCCCTGCTATTAAGGAGTCGTTCAATCAGATTCTTAGGTACACCGACGTTGTAAACAACGAGACGTTAGAGCGGCGTGAAGAGAACCCTTGGCATGACTTCTACGAGTTCTTCATCGAAAGGTACGACTCTGCGCGGCGCAACAACACGGGCGTATACTTCACCCCGAAAGAAATCGTCGACTTCCAGGTGGAACAATGCCACGAAGCTCTCCTCGAAATGGGTTTCGACGATTCGTTCGCAAGTGAGGGTGTTCAAATAATCGACCCGGCAACTGGCTCGGGGACATATCTGCTTTCGGTGATTGAACGAACTCGTCGATATCTTCTCGACAAGTACGGCGAGGGAATTGGGGACGACCCCGCTTTCGGCACCCAGCTCTCCAAGAATATCCATGCCATGGAGATTGGCGTTGGCGCCTATTCAATCGCCCAGCTCCGAATCGGAAAGGCCATCGCCGACATGACCTCCCTAGAGACGATCCCACCAGTTAATGTCTACCTTGCTGACACCCTTTCGGACCCGTGGGCCGACGAGACTGGCGGCCAACTCCGGTTGTTCCTCAGCCAGTTGGCCGATGAGCAGGAGAAGGCGAATCAGGTCAAGCGATCATCAGGTGTCCGGGTGATATTAGGGAATCCCCCCTACGATCGAGCCGAGGGTACGGCGGCAGAGAATTCAGGTACGGGAGGTTGGGTTCGAAATATGCCGCGCGGGGACGATGCCGGCCAACCATCCAACAAGCCGTTGATGGATGACTTCTACTCTGGCTCACTTGAACTCGGGTTTGGCCGGGAAGCCGCTAAGGCACTCCCAAATCTGTACGTGTACTTCTGGCGTTGGGCACTATGGAAAGCGTTCGAACAGCACGACGACGCGGCGATCGTGTCGTTCGTCTGCCCGACAGGGTTTCTCACAGGTGGCGGTGCATCGGGGATGCGGAGTTGGCTCCGTGCCCAAGCAGACGAGATCATCACGGTAGATCTCCTCGGAAGTCGCCGCGACAGCCGCCGCAGCTACAACTTGTTTTCGGAGATCAAGACTCCCGTCGGTGTGACCACTGCACGACGGACCGCTACCGCCGATAGGCCTGCGTTGGCGCCGTGGCCCCGGATCGTGTTTCGCGGAACTACCGATGAGCGTCTCAAACAACTCCGTGAATGGACTGTCAACGGGCCAGGGGACCTTGCCCGCTCGTTCCTCGAAGCGGCGCCAGACGTAGCGGCGCACGAGGACGTACTCACAAATGAGACAGCCACATTTCGTGCTACGCACCATCCGCTCACGAACTTGTTGGGCTTCCACCGAAATGGCGTGAAGGCGCAGCGGACGTGGGTATACGGCGAAACCATGCAGGTAGCGAACGACCGCTGGGAGGCACTCGTCTCCGCTGAGCAGACCGATCGAGGGTCACTTCTTGGGTCGAAGGGGAGTAACAATCCGAACGCTACACCCATAGGGCTACTCTCAGCCCAGAAACTCTCAGCGCTCAATGCCAAGTCGCCCGGTGACCCCGAGGGCGTCGTCAAGGTTCAGTACCGGCCACTCGACGAGCATTTTCTTGTGGCGGATGCACGGGTGCTGGCTCGCCCGTCACGAGACCTCTGGAGCGTTCGGCGCCCGGACCAGCAGTACTTCGTTAGCCGATTCATTAGCGAGGGTGCCGGCAAAGGCCCCGTTGCTCTCTTGACCGGGCTCATTCCGGACCTCGACTGCTCCAACCCATCGAATGGTGGCGGTGCGGACGTCGCCCCCTTATATCGATCCGCTGGGGCGCCTGACCCCAACGTTCACCCCGAGTTGCTCACTGGGCTCGCTGTCGCCTACGACCAACCTGTCAGCTCAGAGGACGTATTCTTCTATTTGACGGGGTTGATGGGGACAGGAGCGTACGCCGACGCATTCTGGGATGAACTCGAAATGAGTGTCCCCAGAGCCATGTTTCCCAAAGACGCAAGAACATTCCACAAAGTTGTTGGACTTGGAAGCGAAGTTGCACACCTTACTACCAACGGGCGGATTGGAGATCTGCGGTCCGAATTCGACGTGAATATCCACCCCTTCATAACGAAATCAGCGTCTGAACAGCCAAAGGGGGATCTCCCCGAATGGTGGACTTACGATTATGCGACGAAGGAATTGAACATTGAAGGTCGACTTCGAGTCGCCGGAGTCACTGAAGCAGTCATGAGCTACCAGTACATGGGTAAACGGGTGATCGAGAGCTGGCTGGATTACCGGATGATGAGACGGAAAGTGGCTGGGCGTGCGAACACGACACCACTCGACTCAATCCGTCCAACGTGGACTCCGCAGGAATTTTCACTTCCACTCAAGAATCTCCTCATAACAGTCCACCACCTCCTCGCGCTTGAACCAGAGGCAGCTGGGCTAATTGGGGACATCTGCTCTGACCTACTCAGCATCGAGTTGCGACCATTCACCGATGCCGAACGCAAGCCCGTTCGAGATTTATCATCTACCCCAAGCTTGCTGAGTTAGCGCAAGCCTGCCTTAAAACATTGTAACTCGGGGCCGATGCGGACTGAGCCTCTCTGCGCGTGTCGGAGAGCGTCCACGTGGTACTCCGGTGCGTTCGATCGCGGAACAGCTTCGGTTCTACGTTCCGGCCTATCAAAGCGCTAGACTCTTTGAAATTAGGAGTGACAACGCGGTGATGCGGATCAGGTTGTAAACGGCGGTGGTCATCTTGAACCAGGCCCGGTTCTTGTCTTGGCCGACGTATCGGAGCTTTCTGCCGGCGCCAACGGTTTTGACCCATCCGAAGG
>DMNR01000144.1:0-2718 GCA_003452655.1 Actinomycetota bacterium
CAGCATGGATGCGTCCGATGCCAGTTACCCAAAGCCATTGTGGTCGTGATCAACTCGCTGTCACGATCGCTGAGGCTCGCGCCGATCTGCCGCAGCGACGACCGGTTTCCGGCATCGGCCTCCGCCGCCGAATTCGAATCATCAATGAGGCCAAATACGGGTACGTCGCCGTCGAGGCCGAGCAGGAATGCCTGCGCCGGGCGCTCTGCGGAGAATTCGCTCGTCGGGGCGAGGCGCAGGGCAGGCTCGAGTGCAGACGATTCGAGTTCCACACTGTCGCCAAAGAGAACCAGCACCCGCGCGCGGGGGTCAGCCCAGAATGCTGCGACGCGATCGGCATCACCTCGCAACTCATCAACCCGATTCAAGACCGGGCGGCCGAGCATGAGGCGTCCACGCAGCGAGGGCCCTTGTGCAGCAGTCATGGGGTGGACCCTATCGACGTGGGCCGTGGCGTTGCTTCGAGTTCAATCGCGAATACCCGCGCGGGGGCCCCGTCGAGGCCCGCTAGCGGGAGCATCCCGACCACGACCAACGGCAACTCCCACGTGACCTGATCGAGGTTCGCGAGGTTCTCAACGATGGGCACCCCTGCATGAGCTAGCACTTGGTGCGCTGGAAGTCCGGTCTCGCCGTGCCGATCGACGCTGGCGAAGTCAAGACCGATGAAGCTGACCCCTGCTCGCACCAGGGCCTGCGCTCCCGCAACGGATAACCCCGGATGCGACCACGCTTGGTCCTGGCCATCGAATCGATCCCACCCGCTGCGCAAAACCACGGCATCGCCGGCGCGTGCCTTCCGCAACGTCGGAGCCAACGTCTCAGGTTCAATCAAGCCCAACGGCGCGGTCGCGGTGACATCAACGATCCACGCTGGCGCAACGAGGCTTCGCGGACTAATCAAATCCGTCGCATCAGCCCCTTGCACAACATGCGCCGGAGCATCGACATGAGTTCCCGACTGGCTGCCGAGCGTCAGTTCGTTCAACCAGAAACCATTCGCGTCAATGGTCGCCACGGCTGTGAACCTGACCTCGGGATCACCCGGATAGACCTGCATACCCGGACCCAGGGCTCGACTAAGATCGACTACTCGCTGTACATGCACGACCCAACGCTAGAGCCCGCCATGCAGGAAGTCCGCCGGAATGTGACATTTAGTGATCATGAAATGCACAGCAGGTCACTCATTGGCAGCTATTCGGAACCGAGCGGACAATTTTCCGCGCGAATCGACTTCCCTTAGTCCGCCCCGCACGACACACTGAATTCGTGGAAGGCGGACACCCGGCCACTGACACAGAACGGTCGGGCGCGGAATCAGTAGGCGCCGACGGGCTTGAGAGCAAGCTCGCGACGGCTGCTTCCACCATGCACGAACCGCTGACTTTGATGACGCCCGTTCGCGACGATTCCGGCGAGATTGTCGACTTTGAGTTCGCCTACTTCAACGATGCCGGCGCCGCGACCTTGCCGGTGCCGAGGGAAACGCTCATCGGCACACGGATCTCTGCCCGGCTCCCGACGCATACAAACGGACTATTCCAGTCATACAAGGCAGTCGTCGAAACAGGCGAACCCTTCGTCGGTCACGAGGTGCGCTACGACCGCGACTTGGAGTTGGAATCCGCGCCGCGCGTCTTCAACATTCGAGCCACCAAAGTCCAAGACGGAATCGCCGTTATTTGGCATGACGTTACTGAGCAGGTCGACTCTCGACACCGACTCGTCCAAGCCACTACTCAACTCGAACTCGACGAACAAATCGTGCAAGAGGCCGTCGAGGGAGTCTGGGTGGTTGACGCGAACCGTCGCACTACCTTCGCCAACGACGCGTTGGCGAACATGCTCGGGATGACACGCGGACAGATGCTGGGAACGGACCCGTTCGCCTTCATGGACGAACTAAGCCAGGAACGTGCCCGGGCAATGTTTGACCCGAACGATGCGGACCAGCCCAGCGACTTCACCTTCCCCCTGATCAGCAACGACGGCGAGGAAGTCTGGGCACAAATGAGTGTGACCCCCCTGACGTCGCCGAACGGGTTGGCTCGCGGGAGCTTTGCGCTAGTGACGAACATCAGCGCGAACGTGCTCGCCAACCGGCAGCGCACCCTCGCTGAGTCGATGTTTGAACAAGCAACCGAGAGTGCACCGATCGGCCAAGCGATCGTTGGCCTCGACGGAACCTTTCTCGAAGTGAATGCCGCACTGTGCACGATGACCGGTTACGAGAAGGACAACCTGATCGGCATGACCTTTCAGGAGATCACACATCCTGACGACGTCGACGCCGATGTAGAACAAGCCAATGCAGTGGCAGACGGCCTTATCCAGACGTATGCCATGGACAAGCGGTATATCAAGGCCGACGGCAGCATCCTGTGGGTTCAGCTTCATGTCAGTGTTGTGCGCGACGAAGAGGGTGAACCCGTTCATTTCGTGTCGCAGATCCTCAACATCGACAAGCAACGCAAGGCAGAAGAGACCGCTGCCCGCGCCCTCGAGCGGCTGGCCTACCGTTCCACCCACGATCCCTTGACCGACCTGCCGAACCGGGCCAAATTTCTATCGTTCCTCAACGGCGAAATGCATAGCAGTCGGGGCAGCTTGCTCGCGGTACTTTTCATCGACATCGATCAATTCAAGCAAGTCAACGATGGGATATCGCATTCCTCCGGCGATGCCGTGCTGGTCGACGTGGGATCACGCATTCGC
>DMNR01000144.1:2757-14562 GCA_003452655.1 Actinomycetota bacterium
ATCCTCAGCCGGGCCGACGCGGCTTTGCACCTCGCGAAATCCCGCGGCAGGAACTGTTGCCAGCTCGCGGACCGCCAAATGCTCGACCACGCGCGAGCCAGGTTGGACATGATCCATCGACTCCATGAAGGAATCGAGTCCGACGATTTCCGTGCCTGGGCTCAGCCCATCGTCGACCTTGAATCCGGCGAGACGGTCGGGCATGAGGTTCTGGCTCGCTGGCTTCAAAGCGATGGTGTGAAACCAGCTACGGAGTTCATCGATGCAGCAGAGGACGCCGGGTTACTCAGCACAATCGGAGGCGGGGTGATCCGAGAGGCCCTCATTGAATTTGCCAATTCCGGCGAACCTGGGTTTCTCACGATTAACGCATCCCCATCACAGCTACGAGTACCCGACTTCGCAAATTCAATCCTGGCTCAACTGGCACTGTCTGGCACGTCGCCGACTCGGCTCATCGTTGAGATCACGGAGCAGTCGCTGTTGGGAAATGAATCGGCGATCATCGACAACCTGGTGAAGTTCAATAGGAACCGGGTTCGTCTCTATGTCGATGACTTTGGGACCGGGTACTCCTCGATCTCAACCTTGCGCGACTACCCGATTTCGGGAATGAAGCTCGACAAGTCATTTAGCCGCCTGTTGACGAGCAACCCCTCTGGATCTATCGCGCACCTAGTTTCAGGATTGAGCGAACTTGCACACCACCTGCACCTAGATCGAATCGCCGAGGGTGTCGAGAGCAACGCTTGCGCCCAACGCCTACTGGAACTCGGGTGGGTTCGTGGACAGGGATACCTGTTTGGTCACGCGGAACCAATGGGGGCAGATCAACCGAGGCTGTCCAATGGCCAGCAGCCGGTCAACGACGCGCGTCCCCACGAGCTCGTTGGAACCCGGTTGGCGCAGCCTGGACCGCAGCGAAACCGTCGATCAGGCGATCATCAGATCTAGCTTCAGTGTGAGCTCAGCTACCAGCGCCGTGGCACCGCTTGAACTTGCGACCGGAGCCACAGGGGCACGGAGCATTCTTCGGCGTCCCCGCGTACTCCAGAGCACCTTCACCACCGTCAGGGTTGACCGACGCAACCTTGGTTACGGTGCCGTCAGCCTCTTCACTCGGCGCTGAGTACTCCAGCACTGGCGCGCGGGACGGCGCGAGTCCCGGCGCACTGACCTTGATGGCCTCCCTGGACTCACCCGCGTCGGAGGCTTCGATTTCCTCGAGTTCGGCCTCGCCGTCAATCTCGCCGGGTTCACCCGTCGAGACATCCACGTGGAACAGGTACCCGACGGACTCCTCCTTGATGGCATCCATCATTCCCTGGAAGAGGTCATAGCCTTCCTTTTGGTACTCGACAAGCGGATCCTTCTGCGCCATGGCACGAAGACCGATGCCCTCTTGGAGATAGTCCATTTCGTAAAGATGTTCACGCCACTTTCGGTCAAGTACCGAGAGGATGACTCGACGCTCAAGTTCGCGCGTTACTTCCTCGCCCAGATCTTCCTGTCGGCGGTCGTATGCCTGCTGAATATCCTCTTGAATCTCTTCCACTAGGTAGTCACGGCTAAGCCCTGAGCGTCCGCCACCGGAGCGCTCTTCAAGTTGCTCAACGGTGACACCCACCGGATACAAGGTTCGAAGCTCGGTCCACAACTGCTCAAGGTCCCACTCTTCTGGGTAACCATCAGCTGTGGCAGCGGTTATCGGGGCAGCAACAGCTTCGTCAAGGAAGGACCGAACCTGATCCTCGAGGTTCTCCCCCTCCAGCACGCGATGACGCTCGGCGTAGATCACCAAGCGTTGACGGTTCATGACTTCGTCGTACTTCAAGACGTTCTTGCGGATCTCGAAGTTCTGCGATTCGACTTGACCCTGTGCACCTTGGATCGCCCGCGAGACCATCTTGGCCTCGATCGGAACATCATCTGGCACGTTGAAGCGCGTCAGGAATGCTTCAACCATGGCGGCATTGAATCGCCTCATGAGTTCGTCTTCCAGCGACAGGTAGAAGCGAGTCTCGCCTGGATCGCCCTGACGGCCTGACCGACCCCGCAACTGGTTGTCGATACGACGCGACTCGTGGCGCTCAGTGCCGAGGACGTAGAGGCCACCTAGTTCTGTGACCTCTTCGTGTTCGGTGGCAACCGATGCCTCTGCCCTGTTGAGCGCCTCAGGCCACGCGGCTTCGTATTCCTCGGGAGTCTCGATCGGCGACAGGCCTTGGGCTGCCAGCGCGGCCACAGCCCGGTACTCCGAGTTGCCGCCGAGCATGATGTCGGTACCTCGACCGGCCATGTTCGTGGCAACTGTGACGGCACCCTTACGTCCGGCCTCGGCAACAATCGTCGCTTCACGGTCATGGTGCTTGGCGTTGAGGACCTCATGTTTGACGCCCGCCTTACGCAAGGCGTTCGACAGCACCTCGGACTTCTCGACGCTGACTGTGCCCACCAAAACCGGCTGACCGAGGTCATTCTTCTCTTTGATGTCGGCCACGACCGCGTTGAACTTGGCCTCTTCCGTTCGATACACCAGGTCCGGCTGGTCGATTCGGATATTGGGCTTGTTCGTGGGAATCGGGACGACGCCGAGTTCGTAGATCTGGTTGAACTCTGCAGCCTCCGTCATGGCCGTTCCGGTCATACCGCCGAGCTTGTCGTAAAGGCGGAAGAAGTTCTGCAGGGTGATTGTCGCGAGCGTTTGATTCTCCGCCTTGATCTCGACGCCTTCTTTGGCCTCAATCGCCTGGTGCAGGCCCTCGTTGTAGCGGCGCCCGGCCAGGATGCGGCCCGTGTGCTCATCGACGATGAGGATTTCGCCATCCATGATGACGTAGTCCTTGTCCTTCTTGAACAGCTCCTTTGCCTTGAGCGCGTTGTTCAAGTAACCGACGAGTGGGGTGTTGACCGCTTCGTAGAGGTTGTCGATGCCAAGCCAGTCCTCGGTCTTCTCCACGCCCGGCTCGAGAATCCCGACAGTCTTCTTCTTCTCATCAACTTCGTAGTCATCGTCACGATCGAGGCGGGTCACCAGCTTGGCGAAGTCTGCGTACCACTTGGGTGACTGATCACTGGGACCCGAGATGATCAAAGGCGTCCGAGCCTCATCGATGAGGATCGAGTCAACTTCATCGACGATCGCAAAGTAGTGGCCGCGCTGGACCATTTCTTCCTTGGACCACGCCATGTTGTCGCGCAGGTAGTCGAACCCGAATTCATTATTCGTGCCATACGTGATGTCGCATTCGTAAGCGACCCGGCGTTCCGGCGGCGTCATCGGCGACAGAATGCAGCCGACCTTGAGTCCGAGGAACCGGTGCACGCGGCCCATCCACTCGGAGTCGCGTTCTGCCAAGTAGTCGTTGACCGTGACGATGTGGACGCCCTTGCCTGCCAGCGCGTTGAGATAGGCCGGAGCCGTGGAAACGAGTGTCTTACCTTCACCGGTCTTCATCTCGGCGATATTCCCGAGGTGGAGCGCAGCGCCACCCATGAGCTGAACGTCGTAGTGGCGCTGACCCAGGGTGCGGCGAGCAGCCTCTCGAACCGTGGCGAAAGCCTCCGGAAGCAGATCGTCGAGGGTCTCCCCCTCTTCCAGACGTGCCTTGTATTGATCGGTACACGCGCGAAGCTCGGCGTCAGACATTGCCTTGAAGTCTTCTTCCAGCAAATTGACCTGGGCGGTCAACGCCGTGAGCTTCTTTAGGGTCTTGCCTTCACCGGCTCGCATCATTTTGTCGAAGAGTCGCACCCCCGCATCGTACGCACATCGGCCCGGACCTTCAGGTCGTCGGACCCCATAGCGACTTCTTCTCCCTGAGCGATCTCACCGAAGGTCACTCGCAGTCATTGTCGGCAACAATTTCTCCCAAACACATAGACCATCGCGGAGTGCTGGTGCATGCTTGCCAGATGCTTGATCAAGGACTGCCTGAGGTGCCAGAGATCGCCGCCGGCACGATGCAGCTTCAGCCAGTTGACGATGCCTCGTTGTGTGGCGCGATTGCGGCACTTGGCAGTTCCGCCCGCGATTCCCAAGGAACCTGGGTTGCCCGCGACATCGTCAGCGCCAAGGCACGCGCCTACGTCGCACTTGTTGCGGGTGATCCCACAGCCAAGGTTGTGGCCGCACCCGGAATCGTGGGCAGCGAGAACGACGCACAGGTCGCCGCCGAGGTAATCCGACGCTATGCGGCCGCAGAACTCGGCCTGATCGCTAGCTAGCCGATCCCTAATAGACCTTCGCGAGCGGCCTTGACCACGGCTTCGGTGCGAGTGCGGACGCCGAGCTTTTCATGAACGCTGCGCATGTGGTTCTTAACCGTGTTTTCGCTGATGTGTAGCTGATTGGCGACGTCACGATTCGGCAGCCCATCGGCAACCAAGGTGAGGACTTGAAGCTCCCGCTTGGTCAAACCGCCATCACGTTGGCCGTGGTCTGCGCGTCGGACCGCCACTGTTAGCTCGGCGAGTAGCCGCGAAGCCATCTCGCCGTCCAACGACTTCTGACCTGCCAACACCTGGCGAACAGCGAGCACTACCTCGTCCAATGAGGCATCGCGGCTGATCACGCTGGAGATTCCGAGCCGAATCAGGTCGACTGCCTCAAAGTCGGTCGCGGGGTCCAGCAGCACAACGAGTTTCGCTTTGTCGTCGGCCTGTAGCGCCGTTCGTGCTACCTCCAAGGCCGCTGCCATGTCGCCAGTAACTCCCAGCACGACGATATTGGGAGTGAAGTCAGCCATCTCGGCCGCCAGCAGCTCAGTCCTGCCTGACGACACGAAGGCGTTCACCCCTACCTCGTCGCGAAGCAGCGACGCCAGGCCACGCACAAGTAGTGGCTGATGATCAAATATCAGCACACTCGCGCGGCCCGTCGGCGCCATTTCTACTACTTCGTTGAAAGCGGTGGGCGACTCAGTTAACGGCTTCGGGCGACTCGATACGGATCAGGCCGTAGTCGTACCCGCGACGTCGGTAGACCACGGCCGGAGCACCTGAATCAACCTCTTGGAACAGGAAGAAGTCGTGTCCGACCAATTCCATCTCGGTTACTGCCTGCTCGATTGACATCGGCACCGCCGGATGAGTCTTGTCGCGTACCACCACAGGCCCTGACGCGAAGACCTCATCCGCATCGGCCTGGTAGGTGTCCGTCAATCCGTCGTCAGCTTCCTCGACGGCGTTGATCACAGCCCCTTCGTCCTTCACTTCAGACGTACGGCGATGGTTCGACCCACCCTTGACGATCTTGGCTTTGTCATGGGCTCGACGAAGTCGTTCTTCTAGCCTGCCCGAGGCCAGGTCGAGGGCGCTGTACTTGTCAGCGGCACTTGCCTCCGCCCGGATGACTGGACCCTTGCCACGACAGGTGAGCTCGACCTCAAAGGCCCGATCGGCCAAACGCGGGTTCTGCTCTTTCGACAACTCCACGTCCACCCGTTGAATGGGTTGCCCAAACCGCTCAACGCGGGAGAGCTTCTCATTCGCCTGCTCCCGGAATCTGGACGAAACGTCGACGTGCCTTCCGCGAACAACGATCTCAACCTCAGCCATTGCCCTGTCCCTTCTCTCGCCGCCTCAGCGGTCTAACTACGAAGCTATCGGGTCGGCACCCGCCCGGCCGACCTGGTCTTCGACCCCACACCTGCCTGCTGCAAGTGCCGCGCATTGCTGCGACGTTCACCCGACTCCCGTGGACAACAGCCATCGTGACCGTTGGCGGGGCAGGACTTACTTCTAAGCCGCACCGTGATCAGACACCACCTTGAGTCACGACTCAAAATGGCGCCCTTACGTGGACCGTTTTGCCTGCGACTGGCATCGGCTAGCTGCTCATCGGCCTTGCGGCGATGGGCAACGCAACCACGGACCCGGGCGGGTGCCACAGCCCAACGCTACCCGCCCCGCACTAGTCGTCTGTCATCCACTCACCCGCCTGCCTGCCGGAGTCGGATGAGATCCACGGGCGATGAGCTACGACTACTCCAGCGAGCACCTGCCCCTGCACCGCACCGACTGCTTGCGAGGCCGCCCGAAGTGTCGCTCCCGATGTCATCACGTCATCAAAAATCACAACGCTTCGACCCTGTAGCCGAGCCCGCGCTGCAACCCGGACGCTGCCCCTGACATTGCTGCTGCGTTCTTCACGATTCAGAAGCTTCTGCTGGACTGCGTGTGGACGAATCTGCAGCACATCTGCCACACGAACCTCAACCGCCGAGTCGCGCATACCCTTGACCGCCTGACGCAGTACGGCGACAACAAGGTCCTGACCTGCCCCCGCCCGGGTCTTTGCGCCCGAATGCAAAGGAACAATGCAGACTTCGGACTCAGTACCCACCTCGTCGATGCACTGCAGGAGCGCAACTTGTGCAAGCCGTGCCATTACCGCAATACATTCCGGGGAGCCGGTGCGCTTTGCCGCGAGTATTAGCGCCCGAACCGTCGATTCGTAGCGGACTGCGGAATGAGTCGGCAAAGAACCAGCGACCAAACGGTGTGGACCTATCGCGGCTTCGACGTCGGCGCGGCATGCGCCACAAAGTAGGGTCTTCTGCGCTCCACAACCACGACATCTTCGATTGAGGATGAAGTCGGAAAGTCCCATGTCTGATCGTGCGCCAGTCGCGCGGGCCACAACGAGCGGCCGACGCAAGGCTGTGGAATTTGAAATTGTTCCTTGGCCTGTGGAAGACCGTCGTCCCTACGTCATCGCCTCGACGGAAGCCAGCGATCGCTCTAATGGCGCACGACCAACCGCGACGTCAAGAGTGCGAGCGGCAATATCGATGGAGCGTTGCACCTGCTGGTGCCAATCCGCAGGAATGCCTGCGGCGACCGCATCAGCCAAGCCCGCTGTGAGTCGCTGGGTTGCTTGGTCGATCTCGGGCCGAAGCTCCTTTGCGAGATCTTTGTACGGACGCACGGGCGGAGGCGATACCTTCCACCGAGACATCAAGTCGTACTGGACCATCTTGGACGCCACCATTTGATCTCGAATCACGTTACGGGCAAGTTCGGCATCGATCCCTCGAGCCGTTGCCCCATCAACGAAGGCTGACTCTGCCTGCTTCTCCCGAACCGGATCCTCGATGGGCAGGTTCAGCCGGTACTTGGTGTAAGCCACCTCTGGCATGAGTTCGAGCCGGGAGGCTGAAGCAGTGACGATCGCTTCACTGCGCTCGCTCGCGACTGCGTGCTCGACAGCAGCCTGTCGAGAAACAGCAGCACTAACCGACTGCTGGCTGAGGCCAGCTATCGCACACGCGGCGAGAGCGGATGCGGCGATGGCGACCGTGTAACGCATCGCGCCCCGGGGTGGTTTGGCGTTGGATTGAATCACCCGAGCAGGATTCCCCGTTTCGCCCACTGCAAACCATGAACCGGTTCACCGCCACCCGTTCTAGTTGCGGCAACCGCAAGCACGCTTATCGACCGTCAGGTCTGGACAAGCCTTCCGTGACCAAACCCAACCAAGAAACCCCGAGAGGAACCTCATGTCGCAACACAACCCCCGCAAGTCCATTGCCCGGATCATCGGAATGGGTCTCATCGCCGCGAGCGCCACCGGACTTGGCGCTGCTGCCGCTCAGGCAGCACCCGTGACCGCTGACGCCGCACCAGCCACCTCGGCTAGCAGCATCGATCGAACCGCACGCTCAATCGATGGTGTCAACAGTCAGGTCCTGGTGGATGGCCAGCTCGTGACGGTGAAGGAATCCAAGTCATCGTGGACATCTAAGGATGCGATCTTCAAGATTCGCCCACACGCACAGGAAGACATCAAGATCAAGGGAACAGATGTAACCGGCAAGGCCGTGTCGTTCCAACTGACTTTCAACAAGACTGACATTGGACCGCAGGCCAAACTCGTCGAAGTTGATGGTGTCCGTGACGGTGCCCGCACATCAGCTCAAACGGTCAAGTTCCTGAAAGTCAACGACAGCACCGATCTCGCCCAGGTGAACCTGTTGACCGATGGCGGCCACACCCTGCAGTTCAACCTGCTGGCGACTCGCTAGGGAGACCGGCACCTCCCCAGCCAACGCCCACAAGATCCGCAGGCCATCGCGCTCTCAAACCCGACGAGGGCGTGGTGGCTTGCCTTATGGGCCCGCGTGCGCCTAGCCGGGCATTCGTTACGTCATCGATGCCGTGAAGATCTCCGAGATCGACTCATCAAGCTGAGCGTTGAACTGCTCAGCTGACTGCTGGGCCGACAATCCTTCAGTGAGAGCCCGAGAGAAGCTCGCAATAACTCCGTGCTGCAAGGCGAGGCGTTGATCGGCCTCGGCCCGTGAGTAGCCGCCGGAGAGCGCAACTACCTTGAGCACCTTGGGGTGAGCGACCAAGTCGGCGTAGAAGTCGTCGATCTCCGGCAACGTGAGCTTCAGCATGATCTGTTGACCTTCTGGAATCGATCCCAGATGGTCAAAAATCTCTGCCTTCAGCAATTCCTCACACTCGCGCTTCGTCGTTGAGTTGATGTCGACTTCGGGCTCGATGATTGGAACAAGTCCACCGTCGAGGATCTGCCGCCCGACCTCGAACTGCTGCGCAACAATCGCATGGACACCATCGCGGTCGGCATCCTTGATCACTGAACGCATCTTGGTGCCGAATACTCCCTTCGTGAGGGCACGCGCAAGCAAGGCATCAAGGTCCGGCATTGGCTTCATCAACTGAACGCCTGCTGCCTGCGCCTCAAGACCCTTGTCGACCTTGAGAATCGGGACAACATTCTTGACGTTCCAGAGGTAATCCGCAGACCCGCGTCCTTCGATCTCGCGGTCCATCGTCATTTCAAAGAGGATCGCCGCCAGGATGCGATCACCGCCAAATACCGGGCTGGTAATGATCCGCGAACGCATCTGGTGGATCAGATCAAACATCTGTTCATCGTTTGAGTAAGCGTCCTCGCCAATCCCATACAACCGCAGAGCCTTCGGTGTACTTCCACCACTTTGATCGAGAGCGGCGACAAATCCTGGCGCTTGGGCGATCTTGTCGAATTGCTGCTGGTTCATGTACTGCGGCCCTTCATTCGCTACTGCCCGGAGTCCGAGAATCCCACAACCGGCAGCGGAAATCGAGTGGCCAAAGGTCCTATGGCCGAACCCCAGTACGGCAACTGGTAGAGACAGATGGTCGAAGAGAAGGGAGGGCTGACGCGCTTGGACACCGGCGATGCAACGACTATTGGCTGTCACCGAAACGCTGGTTGATGGGGACGCCACACATGGCACCATGCACTCATGGCTGATCAACGTAAGCGCCCGTCTCGCCGAGATGGATCTGATTCGGTTGACCAGCCACGCGCACCGTACCGACTCGTGGTGTGCGATATGGATGGCACGTTGGTACGGAATACGACAGCTCTTGCTCACCTCGCCGATTGGATCGGGCATGCTGACGCTATCGACGATGTGGAATCGAAACTATCTCGCGGACTCATCGATGATCGCGCAGTTGCCGAAACATATGCGCAGTTATATCGGGGCGTTGCCGTGGCAGATGCTGGCGAAGCAATGTTGGACATTGCATGCATCAATGACATCGGTGCTGGCGTACAAATGTTGAGGGCTCGCAACGTTGACTCCCTCATCGCAACGGTGTCATGGAGCTTTGCTGCCAGGGCTCTCGCAGACGCGTGGGGCTTTTCTACCGGATGTGGTGCAGACCTTGAAACGGACCCGGCGGGTCGTGTGTTCACAGGCGACGTCTCTCGGCACTTCGCGCCGACGGACAAGGTTGCGTTCGTCGCCGAGTACTGCACTCACGCTGGTTTCACGATGGAGCAAGTCGTCGCCGTTGGTGATAGCCGATCTGACCTACCCTTGTTTGAGGCCGTTGGCTTCAGCGTCGCCCTCAACGCGACGAACGACGCTCGCACTGCGGCAAACACTGCGGTCGACGATGGCTCGTTTCTCACAGCCCTGCGAGCGGTTCCCGGACTCCTTCACTAACAAGAGGCAAGCAGTGCAGGAGTCTTCGAATCCCGGGCAATGCTCCGTACGCTTTGTCAACCATCTGCATCAACCAGTTGCCGCCTATGGCCGAACCAGGGGCGCCGTCAGCTCAGGAGCAGGAAGATCGCACCGGGAAGGTTGTTCATCATGTGCGCAACAATCGTCGTGGTGACGCTGCCCGTGTGCCACCGAGCGAAACCAAGCACCAGTCCGATGCCCAGCAAGAGGATCATCCGCACCGGCTCCAGGTGAAATATGGAGAAGATAGCGGCGGAAATGATCACCGTGAGCCATGGCGCGACGCCACGCTTGGCGATCGCACTGAATGTGAGCCCTCGGAAACAGATCTCTTCGATGATGGGGGCGCCCACTCCAACCGTCAGCGCGAACAGCAGCAAGATCAGCTTGTTTCCTGACAATTGCTCGCCGAGGTCACCGGCCGCTGAATCGAACTCACCGAAGATGGCAGTCGTTACCGCACCCAGAATGATCGCCGTCACCAAAGCGATCACGCCGTACATGAGACCCCACGCAATGTCCCGCATTGACCACCGAAGGCCGAGATCGATCGATGGCCCGTTGCCCTTGATGCTCGCAGCAAACAGCGGCCAGCCGCCCATTCCGATCCACGGAATCATGACGGCAATGATTGTGATCAGACCCTTGAGTGCGGCCGACACCCCGGCGCCGTCAGTGATCGCGAATGCCGCGATTCCAGCCACCATGCTGAGGAAGAACCAGGCAGCGAAGGTAATACCAACGTCTCCAAGCCCCCAGGTCGGCACCTGCAGCGGCTTTTTGGTCCAAGCACCTGCCTGCTCGGAGGCGACGGCCTCGACCAAAGTGATGGGGGCAGCAGGGTAAAGCAGCACGCTTTCAACTTCGCCCGGCGTTGGAATTGGCGGATAGGCCGGGGCCGGATAGGCCGGCCCGCCCCAGCCCGGTTGAAGACCAGCGCCCGGTGGTGGGGGCGGTGGCGGTGGCGGATAGCTACCACCGCCGCCACCAGAGTCAGGCTCGGGTGACGGCGGCGGTGGCAATTGTTCGGACATGGTGGCTTCCGCTGAACCTAGTAGCGGTAATGCTCAGGCTTGTAGGGGCCTTCGATTGGCACACCAAGGTACTCAGCTTGCGCCTTTGTCAGCTCAGTCAAACGAACGCCGAGGGCGTCGAGGTGCAGGCGAGCGACCTTCTCGTCCAAGTGCTTCGGCAGTGTGTAGACGCCCAGTGGGTACTCCTCAAGACGTTCGTACAGTTCGATCTGCGCCAGCACCTGGTTCGTGAACGAGTTCGACATGACGAACGACGGGTGACCCGTCGCGTTGCCGAGGTTCAGCAACCGACCCTCGCTCAGGACGATGATCGAGTGACCGTCGGCGAACGTCCATTCGTCAACCTGCGGCTTGATGTTGTTGCGCTTGACGCCTGGCTCACCTTGCAGACCGGCCATGTCGATTTCATTGTCAAAGTGACCGATGTTGCCGACGATGGCTTGATGCTTCATACGTCGCATGTCTGCGACATTGATGACGTCGTAGCAGCCGGTCGTAGTGATGAAGATATCGGCGGTCTCGACGACATCATCGAGCGTCGCAACCTGGTAGCCGTCCATCGCCGCCTGCAGAGCACAGATCGGATCCACCTCGGTAACGATGACCCGAGCACCCTGACCTCGAAGTGACTCTGCGGACCCCTTACCCACATCGCCGTAACCACAAACAACAGCAACCTTGCCACCGATGAGCGTGTCGGTTGCGCGGTTGATTCCGTCGATCAGCGAGTGACGGCAGCCGTACTTGTTGTCGAACTTGCTCTTGGTGACCGAGTCGTT
>DMNR01000144.1:14652-15230 GCA_003452655.1 Actinomycetota bacterium
TTGTCGAACTTGCTCTTGGTGACCGAGTCATTGACGTTGATTGCTGGGAACAGCAGCTTGCCTTCACGCATCATTTCGTAGAGGCGGTGAACACCCGTGGTGGTCTCCTCAGTGACACCCTTGATGCCATCTGCGATCTTCGTCCAACGAGTGGGGTCCTCGACCAACGAACGCTGCAGCAATCCGAGGACAACCGCGAACTCTTCTGAATCTGCACCAGCGGGGTCTGGTACTGCCCCGGCAAGTTCGTATTCCTTCCCCTTGTGAACGAGCAGAGTGGCATCTCCACCGTCATCGAGGATCAGGTTTGGTCCGGTGTGCCCACTGGCGTCGGCTGGCCAGATGAGGACCTGCTCCGTGCACCACCAGTACTCCTCAAGCGTTTCGCCCTTCCAGGCATAAACCGGAACTCCCTGCGGGTCCTCGGGGGTACCGTTGGGACCCACAGCGACCGCTGCGGCGGCATGATCCTGAGTTGAGAAGATGTTGCAGCTCGCCCAACGAACCTGCGCGCCAAGGGCGGTCAGGGTCTCAATCAGCACCGCGGTCTGAACCGTCATGTGCAGCGAGCCCATGAT
>DMNR01000401.1:0-2223 GCA_003452655.1 Actinomycetota bacterium
CGAGAAGATGTTGTACGACAACGCTCAACTCCTCGGGGTGTATGCCCGCTTGTATTCGGCAACGGGTACGCCGCTTTCGCGACGAGTTTGCGTCGAGGTCGCGGAATTCCTGATGCGAGACCTGCGCACGCCCGAGGGTGGGTTCGCCTCGGCTCTTGATGCTGACGCGCCCGAGCTTCCGGGGGGCCAAGCCCACGAAGGCCTCAGCTACGTTTGGACGCCAGAACAACTCATCGAAGTACTCGGCGAGTCCGATGGACACCGGGCCGCCGATGTCTTCGGCGTCACCGAATCGGGGACCTTTGAGGCAGGCACATCCGTGCTTCAGTTGCGACACAACGATCATTCGGTGGATTCGGCTGCACCAGACGACGATTTCACCGAATGGTTCGCCGATGTCCGCATCAAGCTTCTCGCGGCGCGGAACGAACGTCCGCAACCGGCTCGCGACGACAAAGTCGTCGCCGCCTGGAATGGCCTGGCGATCGGTGCACTTGCACAGGCCGGAGACTTGCTTGATCGACCCGACTGGATCGAGGCAGC
The DNA here is from genome assembly GCA_003452655.1 of Actinomycetota bacterium. GTDB lineage: Bacteria > Actinomycetota > Actinomycetes > S36-B12 > UBA10799 > UBA10799. Next base: position 544 of record DMNR01000401.1, read on the forward strand.
GATCGAATGTGCCGACCTCTTGATAGACGTCCACGTCACCAAAGCTTCGCGTTCACAGTATCGGCTGGCGCGGGTATCCCGCGATGGCAAGGCGGCTGGCAACGCGCCTGGTGTTCTCGAGGACTACGGGGATCTGGCCGCAGGGCTTCTGAGCCTGTTCGCGGTAACTGGCGACGAACGTTGGCTCAAGGCGGCCGGTCGTCTCCTCGAAACGGTGCTGACGTCATTCGCCCGCCCTGAAGGCGGCTTCTTCGACACAGCCGATGATGAAGAGGCGCTTATCGTTCGTCCTTGCGATCCAACGGACCTAGCGGCACCGAGCGGATGGTCGGCGGCGACCGGTGCATTGCTGACGTACGGCACGTTGATGGCCAGCGAGCGCCACCTGCGAGCGGCCGAGGGTGGACTGCGTATCGCGGATCATTTCGCGCGAAACTCGCCAAGATTCGCGGGCTGGCTGCTAGCGACGGCAGAAGCCTTCCTCGACGGACCTGTTGAGGTGGTCATCGTCGGGACCCCGAGCGACCGCTCGACGCAGGCATTGCGGCGGGCGGCAATCGAGACGCAGCGCCCCGGGATGGCGGTTGTTACAGGACCCCCGCAGCGCCGGGCCAAATCGGGCCCCTTTGTCGATCGACCGTTGATACAGGGGCAGCCCACTGCGTATGTCTGCCGGGGCAGCCACTGCTACCCACCCGTTACTTCGGCGCAGGCAGTTACGGCCCTGCTGACGCCAAGTGACTGACCACGAGTGAAGCCATCGCACTCAGCGTGCGATGACACCGACACCGAAGATTGCCAGACAGATTCCGACGTAGTGGCTGACGTACCCGCCGAGCGTGAAGCTGTGGAAGATCTCGTGAAATCCGAACCAACGTGGTGACGGATCCGGGCGTTTCAGGCCGTAGATCACCGCTCCCACCGAGTAGCACAGGCCCCCAACAGCGATCAACAGGAAGATCGCTAATCCGCCGTTCGACAGGATTTCTGGGATGAAGAAAACGGCCGCCCAACCCATCGAAATGTAGACGGGAACAATCAGCCAGCGCGGTGCGCCGACCCAGAAGACGCGGAACATGACGCCGGCCAGCGCTGCCAGCCAGACGATCCAGAGCAGAACAGTTCCGGCGGTCCCGCCGACGACCGTCAGTGCGATCGGAGTGTAAGTGCCTGCGATGAAGATAAAAATTGTGGCGTGGTCCATGCGTTTGAGGATTCCGTGAGCCCTCGGCCCCCACGTACCGCGGTGATACGTCGCGCTGATCCCGAAGAGAGCAACCGTGCTCACCACATAGATGACCGCCGCCCACTTCAAATTGGCTGGCGCCAACAGAATCAAGATCAGTCCGGCGACGACGGCCGCGGGTACGGCACCGGCGTGTAACCAGCCGCGCATCTTCGGTTTTAGGGCCTGATAGGCCTCAATTGCGGCAGTCATGGCTACAAGGTACGCGTCTGGCGTGGGAGTATTCCCCCCGTGGGCATCAGAGATCTCGTGTACGGGGCGTACGCGAAGCAGCTAAGCGCGCAGATCGATGTCAACCGGATCCCTCGCCACGTCGGCGTGGTCCTCGATGGGAACCGTCGTTGGGCCTCCGAGCAGGGGTCAAGTTCTCAGCAGGGACACCAGGCCGGTGCAGCAAAGATTGAGGAGTTCGTCGGCTGGTGTGAGGAGGTCGG
>DMNR01000401.1:2271-2894 GCA_003452655.1 Actinomycetota bacterium
TCCCTGCTGACGATCATCACCGACACCGTCAATGAACTCGCGGCGACGCGACGCTGGCATGTGCACCCGGTCGGTGCGCTTGACCTGCTTCCCGATGAGACGGCTCGGGCGCTGAAAGAGGCGGATGCCTCGACTCGGGATGTGGATGGCCTCACCGTCAACGTGGCCGTTGGCTACGGCGGACGTCGCGAACTGGTGGATGCGGTGCGTGCCCTGCTGGCCGAACAGGCAGCGTTGGGAACGTCGATCGACGACCTCGCCCAAGTGCTCGACGCTGAACACATTGCCGAACACCTCTACACCAAGGGGCAGCCCGACCCTGACTTACTGATCCGAACCTCTGGTGAGCAGCGGCTCAGCGGCTTCATGTTGTGGCAAAGCGCGCACTCGGAGTTTTACTTCTGTGAGGCCTACTGGCCTGACTTCCGCAAAGTCGATTTCTTGCGTGCGCTGCGTAACTACGCCCAACGAGAACGTCGCTTCGGCGGTTAGTCGAGCAGTCCGAGCTCGGCCAAGAACAGGACGATCGAATTCATCGCAGGCCGTCGCGCGAACTCGTTCTTTAGGTGGCGAGAACCCATGGTCCGGCTGAGGGGGAAAGGGTCGTAGGAAAGGTCCCAGTG
>DMNR01000329.1:0-3139 GCA_003452655.1 Actinomycetota bacterium
TGGTTCAGATCTTGGCCGCATGCTGCGAACGCTCAGCGACTTTGTGCGACAGGACCTGCGCTTGCGCGGAGAGGCCGAGGCGAGACGCTCGTGGACAGTGAACGGCGCTCGCCTGGCGATCGCAGCACCGTGGATTGTGCTCCTATTGCTGTCGACCAGACCCGAAGCGGCGTCCGCGTATCAGACCTCTGCCGGGGTGGCAGTTCTCGTCGCGTGCGCTGGCGCCTGTGTTTTGGCGTATTACCTGATGACCAAGATCGGTCGGTTGCCAGATGAAGTCCGGGTGATGGTGTGAATTCGCTGATCACGGGCGCGCTGTTGGGCGGGCTGTTCGCCAGTGGCGTGTATCTGTTGCGGCTACATGTGCATCGGTCGCGACGGGTTGATTCTCGTGTCTTGCCGTTCGTTCAGGTCACTGGTTTCGACTGGGCAGCCACGCATGATCGAAACTCACAGTGGATGTCCTCGCCCCACGTGCGTCGGCTCTTGAACTCCATCGTCACTGATGCGTCCGTGCAGCGCCGACTTGAACAAGCCAACTCACCCCTCGATCTCAACGCGTTTCGGGTCGATCAGTTGCGGTGGGCATGCTTTGGCGCCGGGGGTGCAATCGCGTTCGGATTGCTCCGACTACTGGCAGGCGAGCCCATACCGGTTCCCATCTGGGTCTCATTCTGCGCAGTTGCCGCACTCGTAGGTTCGATGCTGCGTGACTACCTGCTCAGTCAAGATGCTCGCCGACGGGTTGAAGTGATCACCTCAGAACTCCCGGGGTTCGCGGAGTTGCTGGCATTCACCGTTGCCGCGGGCCTTGCTCCGGCGAGCGCATTGAGTCGAGTGTCGGGCCGAGTTGGCGGCGAGTTCGCCATCGAACTTCGCGCGTGCTGCGATCAGGTTGCTGCCGGGCGACCCTTCACTGACGCGCTTGAGGCCTTGGCGGTTCGCACTGGCTCAGAATCGGTCCAGCGATTTGTCGACGGAATTGTTGTCGCGATCGAGCGCGGCACGCCTGTGGCTGAGGTTCTTCGCGCCCAAGCAATGGATGCTCGTGCTGCCAGCCATCGACAACTCATGGAATCGGCGGGGCGCCGGGAGATCTACGCGTTGATACCCGTCGTCTTCTTGATTTTGCCAGCCGTGGTGGTAGTCGCCGTCTTTCCGGGCATCTTCGGGCTGGTCATCTCAACGCCGTGAAATCCGACTCGCAGCTCGCTTAGGCGGCGCATGGTCCACGCCAATATATGAAGGGGAACGACATGTCAGAAAGAGATCAAACTGGTGGGGTCGCTAGTCCACTGCGGAATGCCGTGCGAAGTGTCATCGAACGCTTCACACGGGCGCTTCTCTGGCTGTATCGACCGCTGCATGCTGATCGCGGTGACGTGCCAGGTTGGGTGCTGGTCACAGTGATGACCGCAGGCCTCGTCACGGGGTTGTGGATGATCGCTGACGATCAACTCACTGCACTGCTCACGAGGGCGATCAACTCGGTCAGCAAGTGACCGTGCGGGAGGGCGACAAACGCCAACGCGGTTCAGCAGTGGTGGAATTCGTGCTCGTTGCACCGCTGGTGATCCTCGTGTTCGCGGCCGTTGCCCAGGTCTGTCTCGCTGGCTATGTCAGATCGACGTTGATCGCCTGTGCGGCAGAGGGCGCACGGGCCGGCGCGCAGCACGATGCCGACAGGTTCGTTGCCATCCGCCGAACAACGGACGCGCTCGCAGACAGTGCCGCGGCGGGTGTGGTTGAGGACATTGGAGTCGAGAGGTCACAGGTGCGCGGCGTTTCGACGGTGGCGGTCACGATCACGGCACGTTTGCCGCTCTTTGGCCTTCTCGGGCCCACCAGCCTCCATGTAACCGGCCATGCACTCAGTGAGTCGGAAGAAGCTGGATCTGAAAGCGGCTTCTTGTGACACGGCGAATGAGATTCGAGCGCGCTGCGGACGGGGGAACGGCGGTGGTTGAGTTCGTCGTCCTGGCTGTGTTGGTGATGGTTCCGTTGGCGTATGCGGCTGTCGTTGTCCTCAAGGTTCATTCGGCGACCTACGCGGCGGTCACGGCGGCACGCGAGGCGGGACGCGCCTATGTCACGGCGGACACGACTTCGGCGGCGTCGGCACGCGCGCGTTCGGCGGCGCGGATTGCGCTCGCGGACTATGGCCTGCCGGACCCTGAACTCTCAATTGCCTGCATCGATGGATCCTGCCTTGCTCCGAGTTCCGGTATCGAGGTCGAAGTTCGCACTCAGGTAGCGATCCCATTCTCGCCGTTTGGTGATGGCCGGTCAGTGATTCCTGTCAGCGCCGTCCATCAAGCGCGCGTTGACACGTATCGCCGGGGGTAGCAGGTGAACCTACGGATTCGCATGAGGCGTGACAATGACCGGGGCACGATCATGATGCTGGTGATCGGCTTGGTGCCAGTGCTTGCTGGCTTGATCGCGGTTGGAACTGATGCGGCCGTCTTGTTCAGTCATCGGCGAGCACTCGTGTCGCAGGCAGACTCGGCTGTTCTCGCAGCCGCCCAATCAGCCGACCTCTCGGCGCTCTACACGTCCCGACGAGTCGACTCGCTGCCACTCGATTGTCGGGGCGCTCGTAAGGTGGTCGATCAACGCTTGTCCCAGGCAACGCTTGACCCGCGAACGTCAAGAATCAACCTGGCGGACTTTCGATGCGGCCGTACCACTGTGACTCTGCGGTTGCGGTCAAATGTGCTGTTGCCATTCGCCAAACACTTCGGAATCGAACCGACTGTTGAAGTGGGAGCTGACGCTGCCGCGACGTCGCCCCTGCGTTGATCGCGAGGCGAATTGCGTCGTGACCTAAGCTCTGATTTGTGCCGTCATTGGAAGTTGCTGAACAGCTCAAGGAGTTGACCTCCACACTCGCAAGTGTTGAGTCCGTGCTTGATGTTCCCAGGCTTGAGGTCGAAGTTACGGAGTTGGAGAAGCAGGCATCGGCTCCGGATCTCTGGGACGACCAAGAGCGGGCCCAGGCAGTCACGAGTCGGCTCTCGTTTATTCAGGGTGAGATTCGCAAGGCATTGGCCCTGCGCCAGCGTGTTGACGACTTGCCCATCATGTTCGAACTCGCCGAAGTTGAAGGCGATGACGACATGCTCGGTGAGGCAGGCGC
>DMNR01000329.1:3246-3969 GCA_003452655.1 Actinomycetota bacterium
GAGGCCGGCGGGGTTGATGCTGCCGACTGGGCAGAAATGCTGATGCGGATGTACACGCGATACTGCGAGCGCCATGGCTGGCCTGTCCAGGTGTACGACATCTCTTACGCGGAAGAGGCTGGGATCAAGTCGGCCACGTTCGCGATCAAGGCTCCCTACGCGTACGGAACGCTTTCGGTCGAGCAAGGAACACATCGGCTTGTTCGGATCTCGCCCTTCGATAATCAAGGTCGCCGTCAAACTTCATTCGCAGGCGTCGAAGTGATCCCGGTGGTCGAGCAAACCGATCACATTGAAATTCCCGAAGATGAGATCCGCGTTGATGTTTACCGGTCAAGCGGCCCGGGGGGTCAAGGCGTCAACACGACCGACTCGGCGGTTCGACTCACCCACATTCCGACCGGAATCGTGGTCTCCTGTCAAAACGAACGGTCCCAACTGCAGAACAAGGCGAGCGCGATGGCTGTGCTGCAGGCGAAGTTGCTGGACCGCAAGCGCTTGGAAGAACAAGCGAAGATCAATGCGCTCAAGGGTGATACGAGTGGGTCCTGGGGTAACCAGATGCGCTCGTACGTCTTGCATCCCTACCAGATGGTCAAGGATCTGCGCACTGAGCAGGAGACAGGCAACACCACGGCCGTCCTTGATGGTGAGATCGACGAGTTCGTCGAATCGGGAATCCGCTGGCGCAGGCAGCAGGACTAAAGCCTGTCGCATATGTCA
>DMNR01000436.1:0-1983 GCA_003452655.1 Actinomycetota bacterium
CAAGAAGGGCGACGAGGTTGATGCCGTGGTTCTCGCCATCGACACCGACAAGGAGCGGATTTCCCTGGGTATCAAGCAACTCGACGGCGATCCCTACACCAGCTACATTGCCACGCACGACAAGAACAGCATCGTGCGTGGATTGGTGAAATCGGTTGACGCGCGTGGCGCGGTGGTGATGCTCGACGGCGACATCGAGGCGTATCTGCGGGCGTCTGAAGTCTCGCGTGATCGGATCGACGACCTCACCAGGGTCTACAAGGAAGGCGACCAGATCGAGGCGATGATCATCAACATCGACCGCAAGACGCGTTCGATCAGCCTGTCGATCAAGGCCAGGGAGCAGGCCGAGCAGCAGGAGGCGATGCAGAAGTTTTCTGCCGACAGCAGCAGTGCCAGCTCGGGCACGACCAACCTCGGGGCATTGCTAAAAGCCAAGCTGAACAACCCGCAATAGGTTCGAGCGATGACCAAGTCGGATCTCATCGCCCAACTGGCCGAGCGCTTCCCACAACTGGTCGCCAAGGATGCGGACCTGTCGGTCAAGATGATTCTCGAGGCGATGGCCGAGGCGCTGTCAAACGGCGATCGCATCGAGATCCGCGGTTTCGGGAGCTTCGCGTTGAACTACAGGCCACCGCGCGTCGGGCGTAACCCGAAGTCGGGGGAGAAGGTCAACGTTCCGGAAAAGTGGGTGCCGCACTTCAAGGCTGGCAAGGAGTTGCGGGAGCGCGTGGACGGCTCCCTGGAATCGATCTGAGTGATCAGTGAGTACGGGTTTGCGGGCGGCAACATGCCGCCCGTTTTTCTGTGGGAAGGTGATTGATGCGTGGATTGTTGTGGACCTCGAGAATCGTCCTGTTCCTTCTCCTTTTTGCGTTTGCCATCAAGAACACCGATCCGGTTGGCGTGCATTTCTTTCTTGATGCCACCTGGTACGCGCCCCTGATCATTGTCGTGCTCGCGTCTTTTGCCGGCGGCGCCGGCCTCGCCGTGCTCTTCCTGCTCGGCACTCTGCTTGGCCAGCGCCGCGAACTCGCCCGCCTGCAGCGTGAGTTGGACGAAGCTCGGACCAGCGTGGCCAGCGACCCGCTCCACCGGGTCTGAACATCACAAAGCCGATTCCATGATTGAATTCGAGTACTGGCAGTTGCTGCTTTTTCCGCTCTTCTTCGGGCTCGGCTGGGCGGCCGCACGCATCGACATCCGGCATCTGGTGAGGGAGTCGCGGGCCCTGCCGCGTTCGTACTTTCAAGGGCTCAACTTCCTGCTCAACGAGCAGCCCGATCGCGCGATCGAAGCTTTCGTCGAAGCAGTCCGGGTCGATCCCGAGACCATCGAGCTGCATTTTGCGCTCGGCAGCCTCTTTCGTCGTCGCGGCGAAACCGAGCGGGCGATCCGGATGCACCAGAATCTCCTGGAGCGCGAGGACCTCAAGCAGGATCTGAAACTGCAGGCGCTGGCCGAACTCGGGCACGATTATCTGAAGGCTGGGTTGCTTGATCGGGCCGAGGAAATCTTCGACAAGCTGCGCGAGTCCGAACTGGCGGAAGACGCCAAGCGCAATCTGCTCGAGATCTATCAACTGGAAAAGGATTGGGAAAAGGCGATCGTCATCGCCTCGGAACTGCCGGATTTCGCGTCGCACAAGGAAATCGCCGAGTACCATTGCGAACTGGCCGCCGCCGAGATGATCCGCTCGCGTCACGATCTCGCGGCGAGCCACCTGCAGACCGCGCTTGGCCGCAACCGGAAGTGCGTTCGGGCCAGCCTTCTTCAGGGTGACATAGCGTTTCAGCAGGAGCAGTACGATGCGGCGATCGACTCGTGGCAGCGGATCGAGCAGCAGGGCCCGACTTACCTGGCGCTGGTCGCGCAACGCCTGCTCGACGCGTTCCGCAAGCTCGATCGGCGTGAGGAGGGGCTGCGCCTGCTACGCGGCTACCTCGAGCGCTACCCCTCGCTCGACCTGCTTGACGTTGT
>DMNR01000436.1:2131-3801 GCA_003452655.1 Actinomycetota bacterium
CTGCTCGGTTTCGACAAGTTGCTGGAAGCACGCTTGTTGTTTGCCGCCCCGGAGATTCGTCCTGATCTGGACCTGGCGAAAGCGATAGTGCAGAGCTATACGCGGCGCCTGGCTCGCTATCGGTGCGATAATTGCGGCTTCAAGGCGCGCCAGTTCTACTGGCGTTGTCCGGCTTGCGGCGGCTGGGAGACGTATTCGCCCAAACGTACCGAAGAATTCGACCTGACACCCTAGGACGTTCATGTTCCCATTGCGCGTGCGTGCCACCAGGCACGGCCGCCGCCCGAGCAGGGCTTGTAGGATCGCGGCAGGCGCCTATGCGGCTTGCTGATCTGTCGGCAGCCAGGCTGCTGATTGTCGGCGACGTGATGCTCGATCGCTATTGGTTTGGCGACGTGACGCGCATTTCGCCCGAGGCCCCGGTGCCGATTGTCAAGATTGAGCGTAGCGAAGAGCGCCCGGGTGGAGCGGCCAACGTCGCCCGCAATGTCGCCGCCCTGGGGGCGCAGGTTGGCCTGCTGTCGGTCGTCGGCGACGACGAAGCAGGGCGAAGCCTGCTGCGCTTGCTGGAAGCGAGCGGTGTCGCGGTCAATCTGCACGTTGACCCGGCGATCAGCACCACCGTCAAGCTGCGGGTGATTGGCCGTCAGCAACAACTGTTGCGGATCGACTTCGAGACCTCGCCGTCGCACGAGGTTCTGCGCGCCAAGTTGCTGGAATTCGCAACGCGTCTTGGCGACTGTGACGCGGTGATCCTCTCCGACTACGGCAAGGGCGGTTTGACGCATATCGGCGAGATGATTCGATTGGCACGCGATGCCGGCAAGCACGTGCTGGTCGACCCCAAGGGCGACGATTTCTCGAAGTATGCAGGCGCTACCGTCGTTACACCCAACCGGGCGGAGCTGCGCGCGGTGGTTGGTCGCTGGCAGGATCCCGAAGAACTGGCACGCAAGGCGGAGACGCTGCGTGCTGATCTCGGGCTGGACGGACTGCTGGTGACGCGTAGCGAGGAGGGAATGTCGCTTTTCCATGCCGGTGGGGCGCTGCATGAGCGGGCGGTGGCGAGAGAGGTCTTCGACGTTTCCGGTGCCGGGGATACCGTCATCGCGACGCTTGCCGTGATGCTGGCCGGCGGTGCGGGTTGGGAAGAGGCCGTGCATGTGGCGAACGTTGCCGCCGGCCTGGTGGTCGGCAGGTTCGGTACGGCGGTTGTTGGTCGCGATGAGCTTGCCGCGGCGTTGAAATGAAATGAAGTGAGGTGAGCATGTACACGATCGTTACCGGCGCGTCCGGCTTCATTGGCTCGAATCTGGTCAAGGCGCTCAACGAGCGCGGGGTGCGCAAGATCATTGCGGTCGACAATCTGACCCGCGCCGACAAGTTCAAGAATCTCGTCGACTGCGACATCGCCGACTACATCGACAAGGGTGAATTCCTCGACCGCCTCGTCGCCGGCGACTTCGATGGCGATATCGACGCCGTCCTGCATCAGGGGGCCTGCTCCGACACCATGGAGGCCGATGGCCGTTACATGATGGAGAACAACTATCGCTACTCGCTGGGGATTCTCGACTGGTGCCTCGACCAGGAAGTGCCCCTGCTCTACGCATCGAGTGCCGCGACCTATGGTGGCGGCGGCGTGTTCACGGAGGAGCGGCAGCACGAGG
>DMNR01000436.1:3905-4328 GCA_003452655.1 Actinomycetota bacterium
TCGGTTCGTTCAATTCGCAGGTCGTCGGCTTCCGCTATTTCAATGTCTACGGTCCGCGCGAGTCGCACAAGGCGCGCATGGCGTCGGTAGCTTTTCATCACTACCATCAGTTTCGGCGTGAGGGCAAGGTGAGGTTGTTCGAAGGCTGCGATGGGTACGCTGCCGGTGAGCAGCGGCGCGATTTCGTTTTTGTCGGTGACGTGGCGCGCGTCAACCTCCACTTCCTCGATCACCCCGAGAAGTCGGGTATCTTCAACGTCGGTACGGGCCGCGCGCAGAGCTTCAACGAGCTGGCGGTGGCCAATGTCAATGCCTGTCGCGCCCTGGTCGGTCAGCCGGCGCTGCCGCTTGCCGAACTGGTGCGGCAGGGCTTGATCGAGTACATTCCGTTTCCCGCGGACCTCAAGGGGAAGTACCAGAGTT
>DMNR01000288.1:0-1181 GCA_003452655.1 Actinomycetota bacterium
GTTTGTGTCGTCGGGGTTAACGCCTGCCCAACGGGCGAGCACTGGTGTCGGCGTCGCGGTAGCGTGCTCTCAATGACTGAAGAAGGCGGCGCGCAGGCTGACGGTATCTCTGTGCCCGAAGCGCACACGTATCCCCATCATTGGGAAGCCGACGTGGTGCTGCGCGACGGTCGGACGTGTCACATCCGTCCGATTCGACCAAGCGATGGCCCGGCGCTTGAGGAATTCCACAAAGGCCTGTCCGAAGAGACCTTGTACATGCGGTTCTTCACTGCAAGCCCTGAACTGATGGCACGCGATATCGAGCGCCTACTGCAGGTGGACTACCGGGAACGGGTCGCATTGCTGGCGCTCGTCGGTGGCGAGGTTGTCGGCGTCGGTGCTTATGACAGCGTCGGACGGGCTGAGGGTGAGATCGCTTTCACCATCAGCGACGCCCATCAAGGGCGCGGACTCGGTTCGGTCTTGCTTGAACATCTTGCCGCCGTCGCACGCGAGAATGGCATCCACCGATTTCGTGCCGAGGTCTTGTCCGGCAATAAGAAGATGCTCGCCACGTTTGCCGCTGCGGGCTACAGTCCGAGCCAAGAGGTCGAAGACGGCATCGTGCTTCTCGACTTCGATATCGATCCCACCCTGAAGTCCCGTCGGGTCGCGCGGTCCCGAGAACACCGTGCTGAATCCCTGTCGATTCAGCGACTGGTGGCGCCCGAATCAGTCGCGGTCGTCTGCGATGACACCAGTGCCGGTTCCCCTGGCGCCAATGTGGTGGCGAATATTCGTGGTGGAGGTTTTGATGGACATCTGTCGGTAGTGAGTCCGAGCGGTGATGGGGTCGGCGACGTCGAGGGGTATCCGAGTCTGTCCGCGATTGGAAGCGACGTCGATCTCGTCGTCATGGCGCTGGACGCGAAGGATGTGGTGGCCCAACTCGACGAATGCGCGCGCTGTGCCGTGCGCGGGATCGTCCTCGTGACGGGAGACTTCATCACCGATCACGACTACAGCCGTCAGCAGGCACTTGTCGCACGAGTCAGAGAGCTTGGAATGCGACTGCTCGGGCCCAACTCACTTGGATTGATTAACACCGATCCCGGAGTGAGCCTCAACGCATCACTAGTCCCGCAGATGCCAAAGCGAGGACGGATCGGCTTCTTCAGTCAGACCGGCGCCTTCGGTTC
>DMNR01000288.1:1206-12476 GCA_003452655.1 Actinomycetota bacterium
CAATGACATGTTGCAGTACTGGGAGGACGACGACTCCACTTCGCTCGTTTTGCTGTATCTCGAGAGCATTGGCAACCCCCGGAAGTTCACGCGGATCGCACGTCGACTGGCGCGCCGTAAGCCTGTTGTTGCTGTTCGGTCTGGACGAGCGACACAGGCGCTTCCGTTGGGCCATGCCGTGCGCCAGACTGAATTGGCAGCCGAAGCCGTCGATGCGATGTTCCGCCAAGCTGGGGTCATCCAGGTCGACAGCCTGGGCGAAATGTTCGACATGGCAGGGCTTCTTGCGTTCCAGCCGCGCCCGGCAGGTAATCGGGTTGGATTTGTCACCGACTCCGACGCATTGGGAATGCTGGCTCTCGAATCGAGCTTGGCGCTGGGCCTGGACCCAGTCGGGCCGGTCCGCATCGTTGAATCCTCTGTTTCGGCGGAAGACCGTGAACGGGCGGTGGCAGAAGTTATCGGTGACCCCGGGGTTGATGCCCTCGTGGTCACGCACGTTCCACCAGTGATCGGCAGTGACGCGACGCTTGCCGAGAGCCTTGTTCGGCAGGCGCGCGACGCCACCAAGCCGGTGCTCTCGGTGGAATTGGCTCGCCGCTCAGGGTTACTCGTTGTCGATCGCACGCGTTATGGATTGCCGGGCCACGGGTCGGTACCGGTATTCGCCGACGTCGAAGATGCGCTGCGTTCTCTGCGTTCGGTGGTGGACTATTCCGAGTGGTTGTCGGTCCCGCGCGGGACCGTCCCGCAATGGAATGGTCTTGAGCGAAATCGTGCACATCAGCTTGCGGTAGAAGCAGTCACTGCTGCTGAACAGACCGACATCAGCAGCCGACTTACTCCCGAGATCATTGAACAAATCCTTGCGAGCTATGGAATCGAAGTGTGGCCTGCTGTTCCGGTCACCAGTGAGGATGAAGCGGTCGCTGCGGCGGTCGAACTCGGGTACCCAGTGGTATTGAAATCTGCGGTTGAGCGCCTAGTGCATCGCACTGACCTCGGTGGCCTTCGGCTCACCTTGGAGAACGAACATGCGTTGCGGACCGCTTACCTGTCGATGAGTGCAACGCTGCCGCCGGAGGCGAGCGGTCGCTTGGTTGTTCAGCGAATGGCACCGCCCGGCATTGCCTGTGTGGCAGCAACAACTGAGGACCCGCTGTTCGGACCGGTGGTGTCGTTCCGTCTAGGCGGGATCTATCCAGAGGTCCTCGGTGACATCGCCTATTGGATTCCGCCGTTGACCATGCGAGATGCGAGATCCCTGATCAGTGCACCCAAAGCTTCAGCTTTGTTGACGGGTGGACCTTTGCTCGACCGGACGGTTCCGGAGGCCGTTGATCTCGACGCACTGGTCGACCTGGTCGCCCGACTCGGCCAGCTTGCCGACGACCTTCCCGAAGTCGCGTTCATGGAGTTGAATCCGATCATCGCCCACTCGAAGGGCGTGGCGGTGCTCGCTGCCAATGGCCGCGTTGCCCGTCCCTTGGCCCGTACGGATCTGGAAGCGCGGCGGTTGCTCTGATGTGGACGGTGTCGCGTGGTCAATCTCGGCAGGTGGGAGAATCGCGGAATGGTTGACACGACCTCCGTGGCTCGAGCGCTACGAACTGACATTGAACGGACCGGCTATTACCCGACTCTGGTTGCGGATTCGCTTGCCACTTCTGTCTCGGGTGAAGATCTCATTGCGTATGCGGTCCACCATGAAGCCACTTTCGATCGCGATGAACTTCGCCGTCACATCACAGTGCTGGCACTCACCGCGACACGCTTGATCGTTGCCCATGTCGACGAACATGGTGCCCCCGATGGCAGCAAGGAACCCTCCACCGCATCGGCATCGACGGAAGCTGTTCGCCTAGAGAAGGTCGACTCCGTCGTAGTGACGCGCGTTGTGCCCGATCCGGCGACGTACTCCCCGGAGACCGCCCCGATCGAGGTCATGCTGACGATTGGCTGGGGTGCTGTAAGCCGGATCGATCTGGAACCAGCTACCTGTGGCGACCCGAATTGCGAAGCCGATCACGGATTCACCGGGTCCTCGGCAAATGATGACCTGAGTCTTCGCGTGTCTGCGGCCGCTGACGGCTCAGATGGGGTCACTCGAATGCTGGCGTTCGCCGAAGCGCTTTCCAAGGCCACAGCGGAACGTCTGCGCTAGCTCACCTGTCAATTGGAGTCGTCGTGTTGGGGCGACCCGAACAGAAGTTCTTCCCACTGCGGCGGTTCTTCCTTCGCAACTGGCGCAGTGGGCGGTACCACCGGTGGGACCGCCGGAGCCTGTTGATGGACCTGGTTGGTGCTCGGTATCGCAGCGGGGTGTTCGGGATTCACGCGTGATGCAGATGACTCCTCGCTGCTCGTCGCGGCACCGTTCGTTGAGTGGGATTCACCGTTGGCCTCGCGGCGCTCATGTGCCCGGGCCGCTGGATGCGCGCGGTCCCAGGATCGGTTGGACGTAACGTCCTCGGTGCTGGCACGAACAGTCTGTTGGGGTTCTGATTCCCGCTGGCTATTCGACAGTGACGTGGTGTTGCTCGGTGCTGATGGCACCACGTGGGGACGCGGGCGTTGAACGGGAGCGTCATCTTGTTGAACGGCGCGGGGAGCAGAAGGTGCCGCCTGGCCGGGTGGGCGAGTGACGGCTTCCCCAACTTCCAGCATCCAGCGCCCTTCATCGTCATTCGCTGACACGGACTTGTCAGCACTGTTGAACGAGAAGGTGGCAATTCGCTCGCCTTGATTGGCCGGATACGCAGCGATAACTGTCCATGTCGTGCCTTCCGCGCGCCAGGCATCCCACCTCAGAAGTCGGGGATCAACTGCCCGGGGTTGCACGCGCTGAAGGACAGCTGCCTCCAGCGTGATCAATTCCGCCCCAACCTTGACCAGCGCGGCTCGCGCTTGGTCGGCGATATATGCGCGCTCGGTGATTACCGGGTACGCGAACTTGGCGACGTCGTCCGGGCTGACGCCGGTTGCATTCGCAATCTCCTCGACAGTGGCTCCATGTCGAATCTGGTCTTGTATCTCGCGAGGACTCGGCATTGTCGAGGCCTTGCCGGTGGACTTTGCCGGACGGGCCGATGTGCCGTGCTCTCGCGACACCACCGATACCAGTCGGGAATCAACGACCAACTCAAACTGAGTGCCGTCATCGGCGACGAGCAGCAGGCGCTTCCCGTCGTTGGAAGGGCCCATAAACGACAGTTCTCGCACGCTCTGGCTCCTCGTTGGCGGTTGCTCGTCTGACACAGTCAATCTCCCAGCACAGTTCTGGTGTAGTCATTGGCGAAGACCCGATTCGGGTCCACCCGGTCCCGAACGCGCATGGCGTCGTCCCACCGCGGGTAGGCCGGGGCCAGATCATCATGACTTCTTGTGTGCATCTTCCCCCAATGGGGTCGACCGTTGTACTCGCGCAGTACCTCTTCTACCGCAACGAACCATTCGTGGTCGGTCCGATCGAAGGCGTGGAAGGCCAGATAACCGGTCTCGCGCTGCGTGGCGGGAGACAGCCACGAGGTGTCCGCAGGCACCGAACGCACCTCAACCGGGAACGAGATCCGCCAGTTCTTGTCATCCATCAACTTCCGCACGCGGGTCAGTGCCGGGATGAGTGACGAGCGGGGCAGGGCGTATTCCATTTCCTTGAATTTCACATTGCGTGGCGAGGTGAACACCAGCCAGGAATCGTTGACGTAGTCGCGTTCTGACAAGACCCGGGCGGCCGCTTTGTTCAAGATCGGAATGTATCCGGGTGCGGCTCTCCCGAGTCGACACATGGCTCCGAACACAGTGTTGGACAGGAAGTCCTCTTCCCACCAGTTCGCGAACTTCCCAGGCGGCTGGGCCTCGTCGTAGGTGCGATCGTTGTGCTTCACCAGGCACTTGTCGGTGTGTGGGAACCAATAGAACTCGACATGGTCATGGGCAGCGGTCCACGCGTCAAATGAAGCGGTGGTCTCATCGAACGATGCTGGGAATTCATGCGCATGAAGTCGGAATCGTGGCTCAACCGCGAGGGTGATTGCGGTGACGACTCCGAAGGCGCCGAGTCCGACCCGGGCGCTGTTGAAGAGATCGGGGTCGTTGTTCGCGTCGACCCTGACGATCGAGCCGTCGCCCAGGATGAGCTCAAGGCCCACGACCATGTCCGCGAAGGTTCCGGTATCGCGGCCACATCCGTGGGTTCCCGTCTGGAGGGCACCTGCAAGCGTTTGGACCCGCACGTCGCCCATGTTTGTCAGAGCGAGTCCATGGGAGTCGAGCACCTGACACAGGGTGGTGAGGTCAATGCCCGCTTCAACCGTGATGCGCCCAGCTTCGGCATCAACGGCTCGCACACGAGTCAGTTCACCCGGCGTGATCATGATGTCGTTGGCGACGGCCGTGGATGTGAACGAGTGGCCTGAGCCGATAACGCGGATTGTGCGGCCAGCGGCGGCGGCACGTTCGACTTGCGCCGCGAGCTGTTGCGGGTCGACCGCCGCCACCACGTCCAGCGGTGTGGCGGACGCTGTGCGCGCCCAGTTTTGCCATTTCCGCGCCACTAGGTTTCCCCGTTCTTCGCTGGCGAATCGATTCGTCGGTGTTCGGACGACTCGTTGGATTTGTCAGACACGGCAGGGTAGCTGGTATTCCACGCGAGTCAGGGAGCAGAATCACGGGTATGTCCTCATTTGATGCCGTGTTGCTCTTGTCCTTTGGCGGCCCAGAGGCACCCGAGGACGTCATGCCGTTTCTTCAGCGCGTCACGGCGGGCCGCGGAATCCCAGCTGAACGACTCGCCGCAGTCGCAGAGCAATATCAGGCCTTTGGTGGCGTGTCGCCCATCAACGCACAAACTCGAGCTCTGCGTGAAGCGCTGGAGGCAGACCTCAACGTGGGGGTCGCGCGAGACTCTGCGGATTTCCTCCCCGTGTACTGGGGCAATCGGAACTGGGATCCGTTCCTCAGCGATGCACTCACGCAGATGCGTTCCGATGGGGTCTTGAACGCGGCAGTTGTGGTGACGAGTGGCTACTCGTCCTATTCGGGATGTCGACAGTACCGAGAGAACCTGTATGACTCGGTCACACAGGTTCAGGCAGATGAGGTCGGCCCTGTTCCCACGCTCAGCAAGATTCGACGTTGGTTCGATCAGCCCGCGTTCATTGAGGCGATGACGGACAATGTTGTCGCTGCCATCGAGGCCCTGGGTCCGGCCGCCGGACCGGCGCCGGAGTTGGCCTTCACGACCCATTCGATCCCGATCGCTCAGGCGCAGAACAGCGGAGACCCTGCACTCGGTGGGCAGATGTACGTCAAGCAACACGAATTTGTCGCAGGAGCCATCGCCAATGCGGTGGCGGCACGCATCGGAACTGAACTGCCGTGGAAGTTGGTCTTCCAGTCCCGCTCGGGTCCGCCAACCATGCCCTGGCTTGAACCGGACATCAGTGACCACCTCGACTCCCTCAAAGCCGCGGACGTCAGTGACGTCGTGATCGTGCCAATCGGTTTCATTTCCGACCACATGGAAGTTATGTGGGATCTGGATACGGTTGCGATGCAGCACGCTCGCGACATCGGCCTGAATGCCAGTCGTGCATCAACAGTCGGGTGTGATCCACGGTTTGTCGCCGCGCTAGCGGGGCTGGTACGCGAGCGCCAAGAGTCGGTTCCCCAAGCAGAGCAAGTTGCTCTCGGCCCCTGGGGGCCAGCGCCCGACGCTTGCCCGGTCGGGTGTTGTCCCAATCCACGTGGCGACCGCCCCGCCCTCTGCGGCGCAGACTCGTGAGTGGGCCGAACGACGACCTGCTCAGAGATCTCCTCGCCAGGGCACGTGGTGCTGCGGCGAAGGCCGCTGTGCTGCTCGCGAATCCGCCTGCAGACCTTGGCGTGCAGACCAAGGCGACTCCCACGGATGTTGTGACGGTGATGGACAAGCGCAGTGAGGCATTGCTCCTCACTCTCCTACTCGACGGGCGCGAAAATGACGGAGTTCTCGGTGAAGAGGGTGCTGATCGGGCTGGTACCTCTGGCTTCAGATGGGTGATTGACCCGATTGACGGCACGGTTAACTACATGTATGGCTTGCCCGGCTGGTCGGTGTGCGTCGGTTTGGAGTACGAGGGTGAGCCGATCGTGGGCGTGGTGACGGCGCCCACGTATGGCGTGACGTATTACGCAGCGCGGGGACTCGGCGCCTTCCGGGAGGTCTGCGGGGTGAGTGAGGCGATCCGCCCCTCCCAGGTAGCGGAGCTATCCATGGCGTTGACCGCGACGGGATTCGGGTACGCGTCGACGCAGCGCTCGTTCCAGGCCGAGATTCTGAGGTCGCTACTTCCAGAGATTCGCGATATTCGTCGGGCAGGTTCCGCTGCCGTGGATATCTGCTGGGTCGCCGACGGCAAGATCGACGCGGCCTATGAGAAAGGGCTCAACAGGTGGGACTACCTCGCGGCGTCCGTGGTCGCGACTGAGGTAGGAGTAGTCGTTGCGGGGCTCGATGGACGTGGCCCAAGTGCTGATTTGACGATTGCGGCAAATCCGATCCTCTTCGCGAAGCTGCATGATCGACTCAAGCAGCTCGGTGCCGATCAGCCGGTCTAGTCCAGGCGGCGTAGTTCTGCGTTGTACCAGTGTGTGTTGCGAACGTAGATCTCGGCGGCGTGTTCGAGGAGTTCTTTCTTGACTGCGTTCTCGCGAATCTTCGCAGGGACGCCGAGCGCCATCGCCCCCGACGGAACCACCATTCCGTTCGGGATCAGCGCCTGGGCGCCGACGAGTGCCCCTGATTGAATCAATGCTTCATGCAGGACGATCGAACCCGAGCCGATGAGGCAGTCATCCTCGATTGTGCAACCCTCGAGGTGGACGTTGTGCCCAACAGTGCATCGGTCTCCAATGACGGTGTCTAGCGTGGACGTGCAGTGAATGATGGTTCCGTCTTGAACGGAGGTTCCAGATCCAACTCGAATGGTGCCGTGGTCGCCTCGCAGGACTGCCGTTGGCCAGACCGAAGATTCCGCCCCGATGACCACATTGCCAATGAGGACGGCATCTGGATGCACAAACGCTGAGGGATCGATTGACGGAGTTCGTTCACCGAGGGCATAGATGGGCATGTGAAGAGCACACCACATTGGGGCTTTGAAGGCGTCTCGAAGGCGTCCGTTTGATGTGGCGCATCATGCTGAGGTGACCCCGCGCTGCAACCAAAGGGTTCGATGCGGCACAATCTGGCGCTCCACAGCACAGACGTGGGAATCATCCCGTCGTCTGCGTTGTTCTCACCGACTAGCCGGGCGCAGAGTGCGTCCGTCACACTTTGCGAAAGCGTGGGGGCGCAATATGGCGACCGACTATGACGCACCGCGTAAGACAGATGAAGAGCTCGCCGAGGACAGCCTCGAAGAGCTCAAAGCGCGACGTGCCGACAAGGCAGCTTCGACCGTAGATGTCGATGAAACTGAACTAGCAGAGAACCTCGAGTTGCCGGGTGCGGACCTCTCAGATGAGTCCCTGACCGTCCGGGTCCTGCCGCGGCAGGAAGACGAGTTCACCTGTTCCGTGTGTTTCCTGGTGCATCACCGCAGCCAGTTGGCCAAAGAGGTCAAGGGCATGCCGGTCTGTACTGAATGTGTCTAAACGGAAGGGAACTCGCGGCGTTGGGAAAACACCTGCAGGCGTGAGTGCCTAACCGGTGATGGCGTCTTGTTCCCCGAAGGATGAGACCTCTTGAGAATCGGAGATCTCCGCGGCAACGCGAGTGATGATGACCTCGATCGCGGCTGATACGACGGCAGTCGTCAACGCCCAGGCGAGCACGCTCACGATCGATACCTCGGTGTCGTCAGCCTTCGGAGGAACGTGACCGGTACGTCGTGCGTAGGCCGATGAAAGTCCCTTACGGGCAATCCATGTGGCCCCCATGGCTGCAAAAGGCGCAACGGTGCGAGCGGTGAGGACTGGCACGGGATACCTCCGAATTTGAGTGAACTGCTTTGCCGCGCAACCCTACTCCAGGATCACCGTCAACGTCGTGCCGCGCAGGCACGACCGGGTTGGCAGTTCTCAGGCTACGAGCCGTCACTCAGTTGACGAATTGCACGACCCAATTCAAGTGGGCGACGCGTACTGATCAACCAATATGGATGTGGATCGTCGTCATCAAGGATTTCCAGTGATACCGATTCCTTGGCGCTCAACGAACGCATGATCGTAAAGGCGCGGGGGTCCGCGTTGGCCCCGCGAGCATTGGCAGTCGCCGCCGCATCGAGGGTGGCGACCAACCCGATCGCATCACCAGGCAGATGGGCGCGACCTGCGCGCAGTTCCCGCGCCGTGACAACCGTCGTCGTCGCAGTTGTCAGTAGGAGCCAGGTCACCAGGGCCGATCCAAGGACAAGACACGCCAGACCGGCAGGCGCACCCAATGGCACCCAGAACGCAACCGTCAAGCTCAACACGAGACCGAAGACGACGAACCATGCCCAAGCCGGTGCTCCGAGTCGCTCGCGGAACCAGACGTCTTGTTCGGCATCATGATTGCGCTTAGGTGCAAATTGGGTTTCATTCGCAGCACGGTCGGCTTGAGGCGGCATGCCCCTAGCGTGCCACGGGTATGGGGATAGCCTGACGTCGTGGCCACCTACAACCTTCCGACTGACCCGCCCGAGTCGGCGGTGATCCCTGATCGACATCCAGACGCCCCAGCACCCGGAGCGGAACTCGCCAGTCATTACCCACGCTGCTTCGGCTGCGGATCTGAACATCCCACGGGGCTTCACATGCAGGTATTTGCCACCGGGGGATTAGGTATTAGCGCCGAATTCGAGGTCACTGAGCACCATCAGGGTGCCCCTGGGCTCGCACATGGTGGAGTGCTCGCGGCCGCCTTTGATGAGGCCTTGGGTGCGCTCAACTGGCTGCTGCGCGCTCCGGCCGTCACGGCTAGGCTCGAAACAGACTTCCGTAAGCCCGTGCCGGTCGGTCAAATCGTGCATATCGACGGCAGAATTGTCGGGGTCGACGGTCGCAAGGTGTACACCCGCGCAACTGGTCGGCTAGGGGGTGCCGATGGCCCAGTCGTTCTAACAGCGGCCGCGTTGTTCATTCAGGTTGGCCTCGCCCACTTCCAGGAGAACGGTAGGCCCGAGGACGTCGCGCGAACTGCTGCCGAACGTGCCGCTGGCGGCACGGCACCGTGGGCGCACTTGGACGTCAGTCCATGAATCCACAATCGCCCCGTCGACCGCATGATGTGCAGGTGCTCATCGAACAATTAGACGCGGATCTGCCGACTCCTTCCTATGCACACCCCGGCGATGCAGGAGCAGACCTCTATGCCGCGGAGACGGTCACATTGGCTCCCGGCGAGCGACGATTGGTAAGGACAGGGATCGCGATTGCCCTTCCCGATGGCTACGCCGCATTTGTTCATCCGCGCAGCGGTCTGTCTGTGCGCAGCGGGATCGGGATGCTGAATGCACCAGGGACAATTGACTCCGCCTACCGCGGTGAGATCAGCGTCAATCTGATCAATCATGATCCCGCTTCGCCAGTCACTCTCACGCGCGGTGATCGAATTGCGCAATTAGTGGTGCAGGAGGTTGCGCGCGCCCGGTTTGTGCCTGTCCAAGCTCTACCTGGCACCCACCGTGGGACCGGTGGATTCGGCTCGACTGGTTAGCTCGCAGCCAGGGGAGTAGCGTGGCGAAAGTGTTCCGACGAAATCGTCAAAATGACGAATCAACCGAATCCGCTGAAACTTCGCCCGAGGCTGACACTGTGACTGACGACTCTGAATCCGTGGTTGTAACTCCTGGCCTCGATGGGCCTTATGACATTTCCGAGGCACCAAACGACAACGTCGTGCGAATTGACTTTGGTTCGTTGAAGATTCCTGGCGTCGAGGGTATGAACGTCAACCTTGAAGTCGATGAGCAGAGCGATGCGGTTGTTGCAATCACGATCGTTCTTGGCGAGGGGGGACTTCAATTGCAGCCCTTCGCGGCTCCTCGCAGCGGCGGCTTCTGGGAAGAAGTGCGTGCCGAGCTTGGCGAGGGAATTACGACATCCGGAGGAGCGATCGATGAGGTGGACGGTCGTTTCGGCGTAGAGATCAAAGCATCGGTCCCAGCGGTGAACGAGGAGGGTCAGCACGCGTTGCAGAATGTTCGCTTCGCCGGTGTCGATGGCGCTCGCTGGATGTTGCGCGGGGTATTCCTCGGAGCTGCAGCGGTGGACGAGCGTGCTGCCGAAGTATTCGAAGACATCTTCGCCGGTTGCATTGTCGATCGTGGAGCTCAGCCAATGGCACCCGGCGAGATGCTCCCGCTGCAGTTGCCAGAAGACGCCGTTGCCACACCGGCCGAAGGTGAAGAGATTGACGAGGAAGATCGTCCGCCGCTTGATCCGTTCGAACGTGGCCCGGAAATTACCGAGATTCGATAATTCGGCAAATTTTTGTTTCAGGTGGTTTAGTCACGCGACCTGCGGGCATAAATAACTCACGCACGAACTCGCTGAATGTTCCGCCTCACGCGACCACGCACTGGCATTGCCAACGCGTTCAGAGCAAACATCGGCAGTAACCCTGTGTTGAGCCCGGAAGCTTCCTGCGAGACAGGTCGCGCCGGGCTTTCGTGCTGTGTCATTCTCACGCCATGTCCAGTGCTGGGATTGTGCAGTCGGTACGTGAAGACGAACCCATTGGGGTTTCGTTGCGCGACGTTTCGATCAGTACCCGCCGCGGCGGATTCGTCGTCGAGGGCATTAGCGGGGATATTCCAGGCGGCAGTTTCGCCGTCCTGACTGGCTCTGCGGGTACTGGCCACAGTGCCCTGTTGTTGGCGATGACTGGTCGGTTCAAGATCGCCTCGGGCCGAATCGAGGTAGGCGGCCACAGCCTCCCGGAGGACCAGCGGTGGGTACGCAGGCATACAGCAATCCAGCTCAGTGAGGCAGATGGTGGCTTCGATGGTGGCCTCCGCGTGCGCGAAGAGGTACAGCGCGCTGTACTGCTCGGACGCCCCGGCTACCAGCAGGCTCGTGGGAAACAAATGGCGCAGCGACTTAATGAAATCCTGACACCGTGGTGCGCTGATATTGACCCGCAAACCCTGCTCGGTGAGCTCACCGCCTGGCAACGGGCACGATTGAAGATTGCGCTCGGAGTCGTGCCCGCAGCTCGTGTAGTTGCGATCGACGGCATCGGCAACGGCATCCCGGAAGCACAGAAACACCAACTCTGGCAGTGGTTAGCTCAGTGGGCGCAA
>DMNR01000288.1:12697-15850 GCA_003452655.1 Actinomycetota bacterium
GCGATGGTGTTGTTGCCGCTGCTGTACGGATGCGTGTACCTCGTTGCGTTCTGGAACCCGTACAACAACCTGAGTGCTCTTCCGGTGGCTGTGGTCAATCAAGACCAACCCGTGACAGCAAGTGGCGAGCAAGTCGATGTTGGCAATCAGCTCACCACCACGCTGGTTAATGGGAAGCAGTTCGACTGGACTGTGACGGATGCGGGGGCAGCGACCGCAGGCCTCGACAACGGTACTTACTACATGGTGTTGACGATCCCGTCCAGTACGAGCGCCGACATCGCATCGCTGGCAACGAACCAGCCGAAGCCAGCTCAACTGCAACTCACAACCAACAACGCCAATAGCTACCTGGTGTCGCTGATTGCCGAACAGGCCTCCACCCAGATCACCCAGGCTCTGACTCAACAAGTTGACTCGCAGTTCGCGGCAACCACGCTGTCAGGGCTGCAGACGATTAGGGCGTCGCTGGTCAAGGCGGCTTCGGGCGCCCAGGCGCTCGCGACTGGCCTGGACACCGCCAATAGTGGCGCCGCTCAGTTGGTGACTGGAACGAAAGAAGTGGCTGCCGGAGATCAGCAATTAGCGACGGTGGCCAACGATGTTCGCTCGGGCCTGTCAGCGGCCGAGTCTGATCTGAAGGCGGCGGTCGCCCAAGCGCAGTCGTATGCCCAGTCGCATCCCACAGATCCGATCGCGCAGAAGATTGCCCAGGGTTTGGTCGCTCTGCAGGCGAAGTTCGACGGTGTCGTGACCAAGGCGGATACCAGCATTGCGGCAATTGACAAATTGGGCGCAGGCTCGCAGCGGGTCGCCACCGGAATGGCGAGCCTCGCGGCGGGAATTACCAAACTGGACGCCGGTGCGCACGAACTCGCCACTGGACTCCAGCAAGGTGTGGAGCAGATACCGACGTACACCCCGGCCCAGCAGGCAGCTGTGGCGGCAATGGTGGCGAATCCAGTCAGCGTCGACGACCAGACTGTCAACGCCTCAGCGTCCTATGGAACGGGCTTCGCGCCTTACTTCATGCCCCTGGCGTTGTGGGTGGGCACGTTGGTGGCATTCATGATGTTCGCGCCCCTGCCGATGCGCTCACGGGTTTCCCCGTATCAGTCGCCGTTCGGTGCAGTTGTCACGGGCATGACCCCGATGGTGATCGTGGGCATTGCCCAAGTCGCCGTGCTTTCCATCGTTCTGCGGTTCTTCGTTGGGGTCCACGCGGTTCATCCGATCCTGGTTGGCGGGATCAGTCTGCTCATTTCGGTGGTATTCCTGGCGATCATCCAGCTCTTGATGGTCGCTCTCGGAGTCGCGGGCAGATTGGTGGCGCTGGTTTTGCTGATGCTGCAGCTGTGCTCTAGCGGCGGGACCTATCCGGTTGCACTCTCGCCGTGGTTCTTCAAGACCATAAGTCCGTTCATGCCCATGACCTACGCCGTTGATGCGTTGCGTCGCACGATCAACGGTGGTGAGCTCAACTCGGTTGTGGTCGACTGTCTGATCCTGGCCATATTTGGAATCGGCGCCTTCAGCCTGACAGTGCTGGTGACGACGTACAAGCGAGTGATCACGATGAGCGACTTGAAGCCAGAAATCACGCTCTGATCGAGTCTGCTCAATCCGACCGAATGAATTGGCCGTGGAACCCGAAAGGGACGGCTTGTGGAACGGTCGCGCGGGCGATTTCGGATAGGTCGCGAGCATCAAGAACGAGCAGGAACGATGATCCCGCAGCGGCGTCTAGAACTACCGAGAGAACCACACCGTCGTCTTCGTCGCTAGCGCCTGGCCGTGAGACAAATACTGGTTCACCTGGATAGGTGTTCGGCTCATACCAAACAATCGATTCGCCGGATTCCACGTCGATCTTTGCGAGGCGATCGAGGAAGGCTGCGGGTTCGGTGGGATCAACGGAGATGCCGTATGCGAATCGGTACGCCCGTGCGTTGTGCGAGCCGTAATTGATGCGCGGCAATTCGAGCGGTTGCTCGCAGAGCTGATGCGATTGCACAGTGTTCGCCTGCAGATCGAGTGTGAAGCGACGCAGGGAGAAGGGCGGAAGCTGTGGCGGTCGGTAGTCGGATGAATCTGGAACCGGGCCGAGCAGGGAATTCAAGAAGAGGTCGGACACGATCTCGGCATCGGCATAGACGCTCACATCGAGGATCAACTGACCCGATTCTTCGTACGCGTTTACGTGGTGAAATGCGAACCACGGCTCATCGGTATGCAGTCGCGTGGTTGATCCGTCGGCACGATCGAAGAGCGTGAACGTTGTGCCCAGTTCAGGCTTCCATCGGTAGTTCTCGATGAATGGCCGACCGCTCAGAAGCATGCTCAGTGGATTCACAACAAACGGGAACTCCATCAGGACGATGTAGTTCTCGGTCAGCGCGAAGCTGTGCATGTATGAGGGTCGAGGGGTGTCGGCAGTTCCGATCGCCTGCCGGTGTTTCGAACCCCTCGGTATACCGAAGACCGTGTAAGTGGAATTCCGTCCCATCTTCAACATGTAGTTGATCAGTTCGTGCGTTGTGACGTCGTAGTGAGGGTGCGCCGTCGTGATGCCGGGTGTTAACGAATCCTCGTATTCAACGACGCCAAGGGTGTCGAGCGTTTCGGGGTTGAACGCAATCTGTATGGGAGTTTCGGTCATGGCGACGAAGTCGTCTGCGACCTTCGTAATGTTGACGTTCGCGTTGCTGCTGTACACCGGGGAGAAGTTGGCCGTCATTCGTTTGAACAGTGAGCGGCAGGGATCAGTAGCGAACTCCGCGAATTCGATCGACCCATTCTTGGCCGCCTGGTAGTCCTTGCTTCGGAGAAACCGATTCGCGTAGGAGACCTTGCCGGCGTGAATGCTAAAGCGGTGCAGCATCGCCATCCCGTCGAACCAGTGGTTCAGGCGACGACCCCCGACGCGCCACATCGCAGGCCCGTTGCGCAGCAGGTCGCCCTCGAGCCATTCGGGTATGGCACCCGTGGTTGCTAGGTCCTCGACCGCCACTTCGGTCGGCTGGTCTGCAAAGCCTGCTACATAGTCTGGAAGGGACGTTCCATCTGCGTCAGTCGTTGACATGCGAACAAACTAGTGCGAAGTCTTCGCCAACGGGGAGTGATCGCCAGGCGCCCTCCTCCCAAATCTGGACC
>DMNR01000359.1 GCA_003452655.1 Actinomycetota bacterium
CCTGGGGCAACTGAGCGAAATGGGGGGCTGCTGGCCCGGCTACCGGATGTCGAAAGCCGCCCTCAACGCGCTGACGCGGCTCACCGCCAAGGAGTTGGAAGGCAGCCCGATCAAGGTCAACTCGGTCTGCCCCGGCTGGTGCCGCACCGACATGGGGGGCAAGGACGCCGCACGCAGCGCAGACGAGGGCGCTCGCGGCATCGTCTGGGCCGCGCTGCTGCCCGA
Source organism: Actinomycetota bacterium (assembly GCA_003452655.1). Classification (GTDB taxonomy): domain Bacteria; phylum Actinomycetota; class Actinomycetes; order S36-B12; family UBA10799; genus UBA10799. The sequence continues at coordinate 226 of DMNR01000359.1, forward strand.
TGACGGTCCGAGTGGCGGCTTCTTTCGCGACGGGCAAGCGATCGACTGGTGAGGGCACCGGCAGGCGAGCGCGCGGCCGAGTTGCGCAGCCGGCGGCGTCCGGAAAAGTCGCTTTCCTGATCAGGAAACCCCGCGCGGCTTGCGCGGCACCCCGGCAAACAGCCGATCGTAGAGGGCATTGGGCAGCAGCCGCAGCAGCTTGCCGACGAGTGCCATCTGCCAGGGCACGACGGCATAACTCCTGCCGTCGGCGATGACGCGCGCAAAACGCCGCGCGGCCAGGTCGGCGGGAATCAAAAAAGGCATCAGAAAGGGATTCAGCTCGGTCATCGGGGTCTGGATATAGCCTGGGAAGTCGCTTCTTCGCTCGCGGGCGAGGGGCGTTCCGGGAGAGGGCAGATTACCGTCAGTAGGCCGCAAGCACAGGAAATCGCCGAGTGACGACATCTCTGAGTGACGGCGAGCGGCTGCGGTTGACAGGGCGAACGCGGCCACAGATACTCTCGGCGGTGTTGTTGAAGCCTTTGCCCTTAGTGGCAGACCAGATCCGAGTACCCTGCCGTGCCGTGTCAACTTGAAGGCATAAGGGGGCGTTACGCTTGAAACGGCCCCATTGCCCATTATATCAATGACGAAGCGCTTCATATGTAATCGAGGTCAGGAGAGGCGCGCTTCTGCGCGGGAAATCGGCAAGCAAAAGGGAGCCTAGTTATTCCTTGACCGCAATCCCATGATTGTAAGAATACTCTACCTCCTGGAGTCTCAATGAACCCGAACGATCCACAGGCTGTGCTCGATCAGCTTCGACAGTTGGAAGAGGCACGATCGCCGGTACAACCGGAAACCGTCGAGTCAGCGAAGGCATGGCGAAAAGCCATCACTAAGTCGATGGGTTTCCTGAGCAATCGCGCTCATTCAGTTGTTTTTGTCGGGGCCGTAGGGGTTGGGAAGTCATCCCTGATAGGGGTCGCAGCCAATCTCATTGTGGGTTCCTCGCCGACCGATCGGACGAGCCTGAAGAATCATTCGGTTTTGGCCATTGGTTCTGGACGAACCACGGTGTGCGAGGTTCGCGTTCAATTAGCTCGGGAGGTGGATACGGAAAAGGTTCGGCTCCTGCTTGAGCCATTCGCCGAGGAGGAGATGCGACGCGAGATCTTGCTCTACGCCGAAGATGAGTGGTATCGCCACCATCCCGAGGCACGGAGTGTGGACGAGGAGGACGCAGCACCCACCGCTCAGGAGGTTCAGCGGGCAATCCGTGGCATGACGGGGTACGCCGAATACCAGGAGAACATTGCCGACGGGCAGTATAGGAGAAGACGGACGGTTCGGCCGCTCGACGCCATCGTCCGCGGATTCGAGACGCATCAAGCACTTGCAGCGCATCTGCTCGAGAGAGCTAATCTGCCGGCGCGCACTGCTACGACATGGTGCTGGGATGCCTCTACTGAGGCGAACTTGGGGCAACTGAAGGCGCGCTTCGAGGCGGTGAACATGGGCAACGAGCCCACAGCGACGTTGCCTCACAGGATGACCGTGGTCGTTCCGGGAGCGTTGCCACGAAGCCGCTGCAATTTGGATTTGACCCTAGTCGACACACGCGGACTCGATGGTCCCGTCGAGTCACGGGGTGACATCCAGCAATTCCTGCGCGACCCGCGCGCGTTACTGGTCCTCTGCGCGTCTTTCAAGGATGCGCCTGGGGACACCTTGCGCGCTCTGCTACACTCCATGGCCGGCGATGCGCAACTGCGTCTGGCGATCCCCAGAACCTATCTGCTGTTGGTGGATCAGGGAGACGCCGATCAGGTCAATGGTGCAGGCGGTGATCGCGAGGCTGGCCAGGAACTGAAAATTGAGGAGTGCCATAGGGTGCTGGAGGCAATGAATTCTCCGGCAACAATGGCGATTGCCAGAACGCAGATCGTCGCCTTCGATGCACTGAAGGATGATCCTGGTCATTTGGTCGCTGCCATCGACGAGGGACTCTCGCGGCTGCGGACGAGGCGCGAAGAGGAGCCTGTCTCTTATACACNNTTCGTTTTTTTTTTTTACATCTGCCGGTCTCCGCACCATTGCGTGACCCGCTCACCGGCCTTTACCAAGCGATCAAGGAGACGCGCTATGCGTCGGTTGTCTATGCTACTTGTCGGAGGAACGGAGCCTATGCCGGCCTTGATCTCTATGCCGCCGTCGAAACCGAGGCATCCCGAGCTGCCACCGCTTGGCTGGATAATTTAATCAGTGCTGTCGGTGCCAGACTTGATGTGCTTGATGCAGATCCGTCCTTCGCGCGAATCAATGACCTTATTCGCTTGAACAAGAGGCGCTTTCTGGAGGCTCAAATCGAAGTGACCCAGGACTATGCCAAACGTGTTCAAAGTGAGGTCCGTGTGCGTTTGAAAGATGATACGATTTGGGGTGTTTGTCGCCAGGAGTGGGGACGTGGCAAAGGTTTTAAGAACGAGGTGCTAGCCCAAATGGAGGCTTGGTCTCGACGGCAACAGGGACTCACAGCCCACGAAAGCACCAACGCCATGACCACTATTCCTCTGTTCGCAGAGGTTTCTCGTCCTGCCCAGCCGCCCAGTTTTACCCTTTACATCCGTAACTTGCGCGCCCTGCATTGGGTCAACTGGAGTCCGGAGCCTTTGAGCATCTTGATTGGCGCCAACGGAGCGGGCAAGACAACCCTGTTGCAGACTCTTAAGCTGTTGCACATCGCCTACGAGCGCGGACTACCCGAGGCTGTCACGCAAGTGCTCGGTGGGAGTAATAATCTACGCCGAAATGGCATCACCGAGGACGAGCCGGTGGAATTGGGTTTAACCATTGGCGACGCACGCTGGCGGATCCGGCTTGTCCAGCGCGAGGGATCGGTAGACTACTTTACCGATGAACGCCTGTCCGTTGGGGAGCGCGAGGTCTATTCTCGGGACAGCATGGGGGCCTTCCTTTACGGCAGCGAACGTATTGAACCGACTCCGCAACTGGGCTTGCGTGCACTGATGGACCGAGGGGTACACGAACCAGCAGTCCGTTCCATTGCTTCGTTCCTCTGGCGTCTCGCTGTTTACCACGATCCTGACCTCTGGCATTTGCGTTGGCAAGGTTCCAACACCTCGGAGGATCGCCTGCTGCATTCCAGGGGGCTCAACGCTCTCGCAGTATTGCGACGTTGGCATCAAGACCGCTCCAACCGTCACCGCTATCAGTTCGTGGTGGACGGGCTAAGCATTGCCTTTCCAAACACGGTCAAGGAGATAGATTTCCAGGAGGCGGGCAACACCATCGTCGCCCGCATCTACCGCCCTGGTGCGGAGTTGCCTACGCCTCTGGCCGCCGAGGCCAATGGCGTCCTTCAGCTTCTGATCCTGTTTTGCCAAGTGGCGAATGCCGAAGACGAGAGTTTGGTGGCCATCGACGAACCGGAAAATAGCTTGCACCCTTATGCGCTCCGCAGTTTTCTACGGCGCACCGGTCAGTGGGCGAGACAACACAAGCTGACCGTGGTGCTGGCGACCCACTCCACGGTACTGCTTGACGAACTCAGCGCTAGTCCGGAGCAGATTTTTGTGATGAAGCCATCGGAATTGGGTGCCCCTATCCCGACTCAACTCGACCGACTCTGTGACCGGGATTGGCTGGAAGGATTCAAGATTGGTGATCTGTATGAACAGGGCGAGATTGGGAGTAACGAGGACGAGTGCTGACGATGGTACGGATCAAGCTCATCGTGACTGGAGACATGGAAAAGCTAGCTCTGCACGAGTCCTTGCGACGGTTCTTCCCAAGCAACAGAGACGGAGAAGATGTGACCTGGGATCTCCCCCGGCGGGTCTCGTGCGCAACGAGTCATCAGTTGAAAGAGGGACATCCGCCTTCACGCCCCATGCAGCAGCTTGCCCGAGCCATGCTTGACGAGGTCGGGATCGGGAAGACGGGTCAACCGGCGGACTTGGTCGTGGTCATCGACGACGTGGAACTGGGGAATCTGGAGCGCGAGGTCGTGGTAGCACAACACTTCCGTCTTGCCGTGAATACGTGTCTCGAAGCGCATGATGCGAACACCGAGGTTCGTTACCGCAACCTCCTACGCAAGCGATGCTCCTTTCACCTACTCAAGCCGATGGTCGAGGCGTATTTCTTTGGCGACGCCGCCGCGCTTCAGACCTCTGGTGTGCCCGCTGGAACAACACCACGATTGGTCCATACCACCGATGTCGAGCAGTTCGAGACCGACGATCCTGCATGGCTGCCGACTTGTCATACTGAGAACTCGCAACGGCAGAGGAGGTCAACGCCTTGGTGGCAACACGAGCGCCACTCCAAGCACTATTTGGAGCACCTGACCGCACGAGGAGGGGTGTTCTACGACGAGACATTCTCTGGTCGCCATGCCCTCAAGGGGCTCAGTTGGACCCAGGTACCAAAAAGCCCCGCCGATGCCCCTATCGTTCGGTCGCTGTTCGAGGACATAGCGGATTGGTTCGGCATTCTCAGTCCTCTTGGACGAGGTCTTTCCGATCCGCAATTCTACCCGGCCCAGTCTGTGGATCGCGCTAGGCTGCTGCTTCGTAATATGTGACGAAAAAGGGCAATAGATTCGTCGGTGCATACGCTGCTGTTGTAGTAGAACGGGGCTTGAAAGGGTTCTCCGTGGGAATGCAGATGAGTTAGTAGTTCGCATTACGGTCGTAGTAGCCTCTGATTACCGGGTTGCGTGCGCTACGACAACAGCCTTCGCAAGGCATCACCCCGAGGGTGGCAACCCCCCGCGCGGCTTGCGCGGCACCCCGGCAAACAGCCGATCGTAGAGGGCATTGGGCAGCAGCCGCAGCAGCTTGCCGACGAGTGCCATCTGCCAGGGCACGACGGCATAACTCCTGCCGTCGGCGATGACGCGCGCAAAACGCCGCGCGGCCTGGTCGGCGGGAATCAGGAAAGGCATCGGAAAGGGATTCAGCGCGGTCATCGGGGTCTGGATATAGCCTGGACAGAGGGTGACCACCCTGACGCCCGAGCCGCGCAGTTCCAGACGCAGGCTTTCGAGATAGCTGATCGCCGCCGCCTTCGAGGCGCTGTAGGCCTCCGCACCCGGCAAGCCGCGGATTCCGGCCAGCGAGGCGACTCCCACCAGGCGACCACCGGCGGCGCGACGCATGGCGCCGATGAACGGCGAGAAGGTAGCCGCCATGCCGTAGAAATTGACGTCCATGATCCGGCGGATCGCCGCGAGATCTTCCCGGCACTCGCTCAGCGTG